>NZ_CEXQBZ010000114.1:0-70124 GCF_982712965.1 Neisseria flava
TTCAGCACCTTAGAGAATCGTTCTCTTTGAGCTAAGGCGAGGCAACGCCGTACTGGTTTAAAGTTAATCCACTATATTTTTCTTCCTGCGCAGGCGGAAGCAAGAAGGACGGTATGAATCGGTTTATTTGAATTTACTACATTTTCAGAAAGGACAATGATGCCTTACGTCAATATCAAGGTAACGGGCGGCAGCGAGGCTCCGAGTGCCGAACAGAAAGCCAAGCTTATCCATGGCGTTACCGAGTTGCTTGCCCGTGTGTTGAATAAAAACCCGCAGACCACGGTCGTCGTCATTGACGAAGTGGATATGGATAACTGGGGTATCGGGGGCGAGAGCATTACCGTGCGCCGCGCCAAATCGAAAAAATCAGGATAAGCGCGCCTTGTCGGGAATGGATAGCGTCATATCGGCTTGCGTCTGCGTGAAAAGAGAAATGACAGCGGTACAAAAAGCCGGTTTGGGATACTTGTCCGCAATGTTCGGATATGACTTTTTTCCTGTTCATTGAAACTCAAAAGGTCGTCTGAAACTGAATTTCAGACGACCTTTTTGTGTTTCTGCGCAGCGGTTTATTCTTCCGGAGCGCGGAAGGTGTCGTGGCAGGATTTGCAGCTTGCGCCGGTTTCGCTGTAAGCGGCTTTGATTTCTTCCAACTTGCCAGTTTGTGCGGCGGCGTTCAGTTTCTCAACGGCTGCGGCGAATTTGTCTTCTTCGGCTTTGAATTTAGCCGCATCAGACCAAACCGCAGGCAGGGCGCGGCCGTTGCCTTTGTCGTCAGATTGGAAGAAGGTGAAAGGTTTTTTGCTGCTTTCGGCAAAGGTTGCCGCAGCCTGCTTGAATTTCTCTACGTCGTAAGGCTCTTCGCCTTTTACCATTTTGCCCATGCCGGAGAACTCGGGCATCATGGATTTGAACGCAGTGGTACGGTCTTCGGAGATCGGGCCTTTGGGTTGCGCGGGTGCGCCGCCACCGCAGGCGGAAAGGGTCAGGGCAGCGAGCAGCGCCGCTGAGAAGAGTTTGGTATTCATGGCTTTTGTGTCCTGTGATAGTATTTTGTTATTCATATTTTTCAGACGACATCCGAAGAGGTCGTCTGAAAAGTTGCAATCATACCTGAAATGGGTTTACAAAACGAGAAAAGAAAGGAAATAGTTATGGCGATTTTGGTTACCGGCGCGTCGGCAGGTTTCGGCGAGGCGATGTGCCGCACGTTTGCTCAGGCAGGTTATTTCGTTATCGGCGCGGCACGGCGCGGCGAGAAACTGCAGGCATTGGCGGCTGAGTTGGGCGAGCGGTTTTATCCTTTGGAAATGGACGTTTCGCGTACCGAGTCGATACGCAACGCGCTCGACAGCCTGCCTGAAAATTTTGCCGAAATCGATTGCCTGATCAACAACGCCGGATTGGCGTTGGGTTTGGAAACGGCGGACAAGGCGGATTTCAGCGATTGGGAAACCATGATTCAAACGAACATCGTCGGTTTGACTTTCCTGACGCGTCAAATCCTGCCGCAAATGGCGGAGCGCAAACAAGGCTATATCATGAATCTGGGTTCGATTGCCGGCAGCTATGCCTACGAGGGCAGCAACGTGTACGGCGCGACCAAGGCATTTGTGCGCCAGTTCAGTATGAACCTGCGTGCGGAATTGGCGGATAAAAACATCCGTGTCACCAACATCGAGCCGGGTTTGTGCGGCGGTACCGAGTTTTCCAACGTCCGCTTTAAGGGAGATGACGAGCGGGCGGAAAAGGTTTATGAAAACGTCGAATCCATTCAGCCGCAAGACATCGCGGATACGGCTCTATGGCTTTATCAGCGTCCGGCATACATGAACGTCAACTCCATCGAAATCATGCCCGTCGCCCAAACGTTTGCCGGTATGAAAGTGATCCGCAATGCGCCGCCCGTACCTGTACAGGCGGAGAATTTCGAGAAACAAAGCATGTCTTTGTTTGCACGGATTAAGTCGTGGTTTAAGTAGGGTTTTGAAAGAAGAAAGGTCGTCTGAAAATGGTTTTCAGACGACCTTTTTAGTTAGGGATTTCAGGGTTTGACAGGTTTGCCGTTGATGCTGACGGAAGTCAGTTTCAAATCGTAGGTTTTGCCGTCGTCGGTATAGCTGATTTGGGCAGGGATGTTGCCCAAGGCGGTGGCGAAAGAATAGATTACAGTGTCGTCGCCGCGTTGTACGCGGTATTTTTCGACGGGTGTGGCTTTGCCGTTCAGGGTATAGCTGCTGCTGCCGATTTTGCTCATACCGCTGACGGGATAGATTTTTTTGCCGTTGGTGATACTCAGGCGGGCAGGCAGTTTTGCATCGTTGGCGGCAAGCTGCCATGCCAGCGTGAATAAATCGCTGATGTTGCCGCCGACGGTTTCGGTTTGCAGCTCGCCTGTTTTACCGTAGGTAACCTGATTACCTCTAAATTTGGCTTCAGCATAGGTTTTGCCGCCGCGGACGTCTTTGTAGTAACTCGGGCGGATGGTGTTGCCGCTGATGGTGCCGCCGGATTCGAAGCGGATGCTGTACATCGGGACTTTGATTCTGGAAACGATGGTGTATTGGTTGCCGCTGCGTGTGAAGGTCATGGTGGCGGGGATGCCGTAGCTACCGGAATATTTCAGGGTGGCTGATTTGGGCAGCTCTGCGGCATAGACGCTTGTGGCGCTCAGGACGAGACCGGCGGCGATAAGCAAGGCTGGTGTTTTCATGATATTTCCTCCTGTTTTGGGTCGTCTGAAAGGGTTTCAGACGAGCTTGGTTTATTGGAGATTGCCCGAACCGAACATAAATTCTATCTGGCTTTGGTAATGGCTGTTGCCGTTGCGTTTGTCGAAGTCGGCGGCAAGCTCGTGGGCATGTTGCGCCGCATCTTCGTCAAAGGGGTAGAGTGCGATGAGGTAGTCCAAATAGAGCATATTGTCGTTTTGGGCATGTTGAATAATGGCGTCGCCGTGCCGGTTCATCAAATCGAGGGCGCGTTGCGACTGTCCGAGTTTGTAAGCCAGTTGGGAGAAGAGGGGGATAAGGCGTACGAAAATTTCGTCTTCTTCGGCGTTGATTTTGTCTATGGCTTCATCCAAAAGACGCTCTGCTTCCGGATATTTGCCCAGCCGTATCATGCTGTCGATGACGGGATGGTAGGTAATATGCGGCACTTCGGCGCAGGTCACTTCGCCCGTTAAGATGGGTTGGGCGGTGTCGATGGCTTTTTGATACTGTCCGATGAAATGGTAGAAGTTGACTTGTTCGGTCTGTTCGCACGCGGGACAGTCGGAAAATTCGTCCGTCGCGGTTTGCTGCCATTTTTGGAAATTTTCTTTGGCGGCGGTGTGGTCTCCGGTCAGGATGTTTTGCAGCATCAGGGTTTTATAAAATGATGAAAGACTGAACCGCATGTTTTCATAGTGGTAACGCATTGTTTCGTTCGCTTCCTCGATTTCCTTTTTGTCGAGAAAAAGGTCGCGGGCAAGCGTAGGAATGATCCATTTGAATTTCCACTGGCAATCGATTAAATCGTAGAAGCCTTCGGGAAAGCCGTCGTCTTCAGGATGCTGCTCGTAGCTTTCGTCACAGCGGTCCAAGTGATGGTCGATCAGCCAGTTTAGGCAGTGCAGCTTGAAACCGGGAGAAAAGGATTGGTTGCTGAGTACGTCGCCGACAACAAAATTGCATAATGCCAACGTTGTTTCAGGGTTGTTTTTGAGGCTTTGGTTGAATAAATCGATGGCTTTGCTTTGGCGTTGACGGTAGTCGGATTCGGAAATGATATCCAAAAGGGTCAACTGGTTTTGGCTCATGGTTTTTCCTTGTATTGTGTCGCGAATTGGGAGTGGATTACGCGAGCAGGGTTTGCCCTTCGGCGTTGCGTGCTGAATTGAAAACTCGGTTGCCTTCGATTTTCAGACGACCTGCGACGAAATCGGCAACGGCTTGCGGGAATAGGCGGTGTTCGACGGTAAGGACGCGGGCAGCAATGTCGTCGGGTGTGTCGCCGTCAAGTATCGGGACGATGCCTTGCGAGATAATCGGACCGCAGTCCAGCTCGGGGGTCACGAAGTGGATGGTACAGCCGGCAACGCGGCAGCCGGCTTCGAGGGCGCGTTCGTGGGTGTGCAGACCGGTGAAGGCGGGAAGGATGGACGGGTGGATGTTGATCAGGCGGTTTGGGTAATGGGCGCAGAATTCGGGCGTGAGAATGCGCATAAAACCTGCAAGGACGACCAAATCAGGTTGATAGGCATCGATTTTCTCCATCATGGCTTGGTCGAAATCGAGGCGGCTAGGGAAGTCTTTGTGGTTGAGGCTGTCGGTGGAGATGCCGCGCTCGGCTGCCCAAGCCAGTCCGGCGGCAGTTGCGCTGTTGCTGAGGACGGAGGCGATGCGGGCATCGGGAATGGAGGCATTGACGATGGCCTGCATATTGCTGCCGCGGCCGGAGATGAGGATAACGATGTTTTTCATGGTGTCGGGCTTTCGGTTTTTTTTCAGGCAGTCATTGTATAGCAAAATAAAATCGGAATGCTATGTGTGATACGGATGGGAATCGGATTTGCAAAGGTCGTCTGAAACGGATAAACCGTACCATTGCTGCCTGAAAACAGATAACGGCAGTTGGGAGTTGGGGTGGATTTGTAATGAAAAATGCCCGAAACAGATTAGGTTCGGGCATTGGGTTAAAGCGCGGGCTTATTGGACTTTTTTGATGTCAACTTGACCGGGGGCAGGCTGGAAGTCTTCGGGTTTGCCGATTTTAACCAGCTTCACGTCGAATACCAAAGTGGAATTCGGACCGATTTTACCACCGGGAACTGCCTGATCGCGGTAGGCAAGTTTGGACGGGATATAGAATGTGGCTTCGCCGCCTTCTTTCAAGAGTTGAATGCCTTCGGTCCAGCCAGGGATGACTTGGCTGACGGGGAAGGTAGCAGGGCTGCCGCTGGCTTTACTGCTATCGAAGACGGTACCGTCAATCAGGCGGCCTTCGTATTCGACAACGACGATGTCGTCTTTGGTAGGCTGTTTGCCTTCACCTTCTTTGGTGATTTTGTATTGCAGGCCGGAGGCGGTGGTTTTCACGCCTTCTTTAGTTGCATTTTCTTTAAGGAACGCTTCGCCTTTTTCCAAGTTGGCTTTGGCGTCAGCTTGAAGTTTTTCTGCGGCTTTGGTTTGTTGTTCGGTCAGGAATTTCATCATGACTTCTTGCGCTTGGGCTTCGGTCATTTTGTTTTCTTTGCCTTCATAAGAAGCCTGCATGGCTTCGATGAAGACTTTCATATCGATTTCCGCACCTTGATCTTTCATTTGTTTCAAAGATCTGCCGATGTCCATACCCATTGCGTAGCTGGCTTGTTGGGTCGGTGTGCCGATAGAAGATGCGTCTGTTGCAGCAGAAGCTGCGGATGCGGGAGCAGAGGCAGCCGCAGGTGTATTGGCGTCTTTTTTATCGCAGGCGGTCAGTGCCAATGCGGCGGCGATTGCCAATGCGCTAAATTTGAAAGTTTTGTTCATGGTGTTTTCGTCTTTTAAAAGGGTCAGTAAAAGAAAGTCGGGATTATAGCCCAGTTTGATTCAAAAGGAATCAAAGCTGTTTAAATTTTTGGCTTGGAGTGTAAAGCTGTTTTCAGACGACCTTCGGTTTCAGGCTTTTCCAGTCATATTGTGGTGTTCGATGGTAAAGCCGCTTTTTCTGTATGCGCTGAAGCGTTCGCGTGCGTCGGCGAGTTCTTCTAAACTGCTGCCTACGATTTCGAGTACGCGGGCGGGGATGACAGGGGCTTCGTTCCAAAAGTCGGGCGAGAGGTTGAGGACGGTGGCGTTTTCAAGTACGGTGGGCAGTGTGTTGCCGAATGCGAGCCATACGGGTGTTTCAGACGACATGGGTTGGTCAGGCTGCCAGATTTCGTGCGGAATGAAACTTTCGGGGATTTGCTGCCAAAGGTCGCGGTCGAGGCGGCGGATGGTCTCGGCAGAATCTGACCACACCAATATCTGTCCGCCGTCGCGTATGGCGCGCGCAATCAGGCGGCAGGCGAAGGCGGCGGGGTCGGCGGCGTGGGTGTAGAAAGTGGCTTTAGGCATGGCGAGGGAGTGGGGTGGGGAAATGGGGATTATAGTGAAAACGGGTTGAAAGGGCTATCGGGCTTCCTGCATTGGATTTCAAACCTTTTGTCTTTGTTTTTTCAGACGACCTTTTTTGCGGCTCTCAGCCCCGTTCCAACACCTTCCGTGCTGCTTCCACGCCCCAATACAAGGCTTCTTCAAATACCGAATAGCCGCTTAAATCGCTGTGGGCAAACAGCAATCCTGACGCTCGGTTTCTGATTTTTAACAAAGATTCATCGTTCAGATAACCGACTTTCGGCACACTCATGCCGTGTCCGCGTACCGTAACATCGACGTGTGAAACGTGTTGCCAGAAGCCCTCTCCGTAGGCGGTAATCAAGTCTTTAGCGGCCAAGTCGCGCAGTTCTTCGTCGGTGGCTTCGAGCAGTTGGCGGCGGACGGCTTGCGGGGTGTCGTGGTTGAGTGCGGCGTAGGCGGTGAAGATGGTGCGCTCGGGGCGGGCGACGCGGATGAGCTGGTTGGTGGCGACGACGTAGCCGAGCCCTTGGCTGCCGTAGATGACGTTATCCCACGCCGTTTCGCTGTTGTTTTTTTCTTTCGGGAAGCTGTGCAGCTCGAAATTGGCGACCAACCACGGGGCGTATTCGGGAATGTTCAAACCGTATTGCGCGGGATTTTCGACGATGCGGGCGGCGACCATCAACGGCATGGCGGAGATAACGTGTTGCGCGGTCAGGGCGACGGTTTCGCCGCTTGAATTGTCGCGCAGCCAAACTTCGATACGGTCGTCTGAAAGGGGTTTGATTTTGACGGCGGATGCGTTGACGGAAGCGGGTTTGTCGAAGCGGATGCGGTTTTCAGACGACCGTTGCCAACCTTCCTGCAAACCGGCATGGCGACGCAGGTTTTCAGAAAGGTGCGCCAGACCTTCGGGCCAGGTGAGGACGGTTTCCGCGCTGTTGCGTGCGGCGAAGTAATGCAGTCCGGCAAAGGCGGATACTTGCGCTATGCCCTGCCCGTAATCGTCGCGGCAGCAGTAATCGAGATACCACAAGAGTTCGGGCGAGGTGTAGCCCTCTTGCGCAAGCCATTGTTTGAACGTCAGGCTATCAAGTTTGCGCCACGTTTCGTCTGCCGATGACAAGGCAATTGGAATGGCGAAAATCTTTTTGCCGTCGCTGCCGTAAGCCTGTTTCAGACGACCGATCAAATCGAAAAAACGTTTGGAATCCGCATCTGTTTTCGGCAACAGGTGTTCCTGCCATTTATCCTGATACAAAAGGCGCGATTCGGGCGCATAAACCAAATCGGTTTCCCTGAAACTGCCGTCCGATTGCAAGATACCAAAATCCGCCAGCATCTCGCGCACATACGCGCTCTCTTTCGACGGCAACGCAAGATAATGCGCGCCGCTCGGCGCTTGCAGGTCGTCTGAAGCGGCGTAGGCGGCATTGTTGCCGTTGCGCTCGAACCCTTCCGCCAACAAAACATCACGATGACCGTGTTTCGCCAAATACCACAACGCCCCCAAACCCGCCGCGCCGCCGCCGAGTATCAACGTATTGCATTCGTAACGGCGGGTCGGCGGGCTGAGCAATTTCCCGTCGCGCAACAAATGCCCCAACGGCAGCCCGACGCGGTTGACGGAAACCGGCGGTTTACGGTTGAGGCGGTTGTAAGTCAGCCAAGAGAAAGAGGACGCAGCGGCAAGCGCGGCGGTATAACTGAGAAATTGACGGCGTGTCGGCATGGAGTTGAATGTCGGTTTAGGGTTCTGAGAGGTCGTCTGAAAACATCAAGACGGTTTCAGACGACCTTTACAGGTTTTGTTGTTCTACTGGCAGCTGAGTATCGTCCAATATTCCTTCGCCACGTTGCGCAACCGTCCAAACAGCCCATTCTGCCGTCAATTCCCTGCACAATATTTCCTTCACTTTTTCCAATTTCATGCCGCCGCAGATAAATGCGTCTATGGCGGCGAAGCGGTGTTCCGGCCAAGTGTGGATGCTGATGTGGGATTCGGCGAGCAGTAGGATGCCGGTAATACCACCTGCGCCGCCGAAGGTGTGGAAACGTTCGGCGAGGATAGTCGCTTCTGCGGCTTGGGCGGCGGCTTTGAGGACGGTTTTCAGACGACCCTCGTCTTTCAAGACGGCTTCATCACAGTCATATAAATCCAAAAGACCGTGGTTGCCGGGGATATGGGTCATTTATGACCTCCGGAATAACCGCTACCGCCGTAATAACCGCCGCCGTAA
This sequence comes from Neisseria flava, assembly GCF_982712965.1. NCBI lineage: Bacteria > Pseudomonadati > Pseudomonadota > Betaproteobacteria > Neisseriales > Neisseriaceae > Neisseria > Neisseria flava. The sequence continues at coordinate 8,330 of NZ_CEXQBZ010000114.1, forward strand.
TAGCCGCCGGAGTGCATACGTGAGCCGTCGGAGTCGGAAGAACCGTAGCTGATAATCATGGAAATGACGATGATGATGGTACTGAAAATGATGTAAGTAGTTCTCGACATGGTTTAATCCTCGTCCTCGTCTTTTTTGCCCATAGTCCACATTAACCAGGCTCCTATGAAGATGACGGAGGGGGTGGCAGGATTGTCGCTGATTATCAGAGCAGGGAGGTTGACGACAACCAAAATGGCGGTCATTACGATTCTCAGTGATTTATCAATACCGTCTGCCGCCATTTTTGCGGTGTAATGCGGTGTGCGGCTGCTCAGGCTAAATGCTTCGGCAACTTCGCTGTAATCAATCGGCACGCTTTTGCTCCATGCCATTTCGTGCGTGTTCAATTCGGCAGAAAGTTTGCGGTTTTGTCCGTCGCGGTAGTCGCTGTAATAGTTCAAATCGCCGCTTCGGATGCGCCAGTAGAACGCGCCGGCAGCGACTTCGACCCTGCCGCCGTAGTCGTAAAGTTTGCCGCAGCCTTGCGGTTGGCGGTTGCGGTCGAGGCGCGGCCATGTATTTTGGGTTTGGGAAAGGCTCCAGCCGTCATCGGATTCGACCAGCCACAGGAACCCCTGTGTCGGGTTGTAAAGCAGATATTCCGACCATTGGCCTTCGGGCGTGAGCGTGCGATTGGCGCCGCTGAACAGGTTGTCGAATGTTTCCTGTGCGTCGGTTTCGGCATATCTGACCGCCCCCATAACGTAAAATTCGCGGTTTTTCAGACGACCTTTCGAACCGACGGGCAGGGTAAACAGGCTTTGCTGCGCGGTGCGCATGGCGTTGGCAGTAATGAGTTCGGCTTTGTCTTTGCCGATTGCCAATTCGCTGCCGCAGCTTGGGCAGTTGAGATGGGAGGTGAGGCCGTTGACCCAGTGGACGGACGAGCCGCAGTTGGGACAGTTTTCTGAAGCGATGCTGCCTTTCAGACGACCTGCACTTTCTTTGATTTCGTCTTCGCTGCGGGTATTTTCCAGCTTCAAATCATCCAAGTTCACCATGCGGCCGAAGAAGGTTTCGGGGGTGTCGTCGCTGTAATCGAGCGTGATGAAAAGGTCTTCGCAACGCCAGTCTGCGACTTTGTTCTGACGGTCTTCGTTCAAAACAAACGGCAGCTCGCCTTGCGCGGCAGCGCGTTTCAGGCTGATGTGGCGCACGTCTGAGGCGACATAGCGTTTGTTTTGGAAAGTCAGTTCGCTAAATCCCGCCCGAATGTCCTCAAAGCGCGGCGGGTTGTCGGTTTCGACGGGCATGGTCATCACATACAAATCGCCTGCTTCCGAAAGCCAGCCCGTCCTGCCGTCGTCAAACAGCGCGTACCATTCGTTCCATGCACCGTCGTCGTATTGCACCTGAAGCCGCCCGACCAGGGTGAAGCGTTGCGTAACGAATGTGCCGGCCGTACCGATTTGCAGCGGGCTGAAATCTTCCAGCAATGCGGAATCGCGGCCGGAATCGACGATACCGTCATCCTGCCGCACCAGCATGCTGTTGCAGTAGCCGCACACCAGCGTAACGGCTGAGGCGGAATGCGCTTCGACAGGCGCGCCGCAGCTCGGGCAGTCGGTTTTAAAGAAGGGGGTGTTTGACATGTTTGCTTTTCGGAAGTGGGGTGGAAGTTTCAGACGACCTTGCAATAGTATGGGACGGATTGGGTTTTAAAAGTCGAAATATCGGCGGTTGAGTTCATCATAAATAAACTGACCGAACCGGTAAAGGCCGTCTGAAACCGTTTTCAGACGGCCTCTTTGATCAGCCGATCAACTGCTTCAACACTTCCGCTTTGGCTTTATCGTAATCCTCTTGAGCAATCAAACCGCCGTCCAACAGAGATTTGAGTTTCGCCAATTTTGCCTGCGGGTCTTCGGAGGCCGTCTGAACGGTTTGGGCGGGTTGTGCTGCCGGTTGTGCCGCGGGTTGCATCATACCCGCCATCGCGCCTGCCATTGCCTGACCGACGCCTGCGCCCACGCCCAAGCCTGCGCCGATTCCGGCAAGTCCACCTTCGTTTTGCGCGGCGAGCGGGATGGATTCGGCGGTTTGGTATTGGGTGTAGCGTCCCAAGTCGCCGATGACGCCCATGGAAATTTTCTTATCCAAGGCTTCTTGGATGGCGGCAGGCAGAGTGATGCTTTCGACGGTGAAGTTTTCCAGCGTCAAGCCGAGTTTGGCAAATTCCGCGCCGAGCAGTTCGCCGATTTTTTGCGACAGCAAAACTTGGTTTGCCGCCATGTCCAAAAACGGAATACCGGAGCTGCCGAACGCCGCCGCGAGTTGGGTGACGGCGATATTGCGCAACTGGGCTTCCAACTCCGCGCCGCTGTATTCTGCCGCTACACCGCTGACTTCTTTAAAGAATTTTGCCGGATCGCTGATGCGGTAGGCGTACATACCGAACGAGCGCAACTGTACCGCGCCGAATTCGGCATCGCGCACGGTAACGGGTTGCGACGTCCCCCATTTCCGCGCAAGCTGTTGTTTGGTATTGAAAAAATAAACATCGGATTTAAACGGGGATTCAAAGAGTTTGTCCCAGTTTTTCAGGTTGGTCAGCAGCGGCAGCGTTTGCGTGTTGAGCGTGTAACGCCCCGGTCCGAACACGTCGGCGGTTACGCCCTCATCGACAAACATCGCCATCTGCGCCTCGCGCACGGTCAGGCTCGCGCCGTTTTGGATTTCCTCATCGGCAATCGGGAAACGCCACATCAGCAGGCTGTCGTCGGGATTCGGCCATTGGATGACGTCGATAAACTGTTTCTTGATAAAGTTGAACATTGCGGTTCCTTATTTTGAAGAATGGGATAACACGGAGCGGGGCGGAAATGCGGGCAGCCGTATATTTTGCAAACTGTTTATATAAATCAGGTCAAACAAGCGGCATTCAAGATACCGATGGACACGGATACCGCGCCATAGAGTGCGCCGACGGCGGCGTTGTTGCCGATAAGTTCTTCCGTTGCGCCTTTAATCATCATCGTGGCGGCAAAATACACCAAAATCTGAATCACTGCCGCGGCAAAGCCCCACAAGATAAAATCGACGAAACTGACGCTGTGGGCAATGCTGGACGCGAGTGTCAGACAAAATCCGACCAGCGCGCCGCCGAATGACAAGGCGCAGGCAAGGTTGCCGTTTTTAATCAGCCGCAACTCTTCCGCAGGCGTAATACGCAGATACACCGCGCCGAAAACGACAGTCATCACTACACCCGCAAGCATATATTGCAGGTAAAGCAGGTATTGGGGCAGGGAAATACTCACGATAGGGATTCCTTGTCAGATATTTTTGATGCTTTTGATTATGCCATATTTCAATAGTAAAGGTCGTCTGAAAAGGGTTTCAGACGACCTTTTACTGTTTTTTGCTTTGTTTTGGGCTGTCAGGCTGGCGGAGGCAGAAGAGGGAATGAGACTATAGTGGATTAACTTTAAACCAGTACGGCGTTGCCTCACCTTGCCGTACTATCTGTACTGTCTGCGGTTTCGTCGCTTTGTCCTGATTTAAAGTTAATCCACTATATAACCTGTCCCGCACCATTCTCGATAAGGCCTCAAAAAGCTATAAAAATCGTTTGAAAAAATGCGCGGAGTTTTCCGCGCATTTTGCTTAAAACGTACTCTCGTTTTCAGATGACCTTTCACAAGGCGGCGAGTACGGCATCGCCCATTTCGGAGCAGGAAACGAGTTTTGTACCTTCTTCGTAAATATCGCCGGTGCGCAAGCCTTGTTGTAGCACTTTTTGGACGGCGCTTTCAACTTGTTGCGCGCGCGCTTCGTCGTTCAGGCTGTAACGCAGCAGCATGGCGAGGGAGAGGATGGTGGCCAGCGGGTTGGCTTTGTTTTGTCCGGCAATGTCGGGAGCGGAGCCGTGCGACGGTTCGTACAGGCCTTTGCCGTTTTCGTCCAGCGAGGCGGAGGGCAGCATGCCGATGGAGCCCGTCAGCATGGAGGCTTCGTCGGAGAGGATGTCGCCGAAGATGTTGCCGGTGGCGATGACGTCGAATTGTTTGGGTGCGCGCACGAGCTGCATGGCGGCGTTGTCCACATACATGTGTGAGAGTTCGACGTCGGGGTATTCTTTGCCGATTTCTTCAAAGATTTCGCGCCACAGTTCGGTGGTTTCCAAGACGTTGGCTTTGCCGACGGAGCAGACTTTTTTGCTGCGTTTTTGGGCGGATTGGAAGGCGACGTGGGCGATGCGGCGGATTTCGCTTTCGCTGTATTTCATGGTGTTGTAGCCTTCGCGTTCGCCGTTTTCCAAAACGCGGATGCCACGCGGTTCGCCGAAGTAAATGTCGCCGGTGAGTTCGCGCACGATGAGGATGTCGAGGCCTGCGACGATTTCAGGTTTGAGCGTGGAGGCGTTGGCAAGCTCGGGGTAGAGGATGGCGGGACGCAGGTTGGCAAACAGGTTCAGGTCTTTGCGGATTGCCAATAGGCCGCGCTCGGGACGCAGCGGGCGGTCGAGGTTATCGTATTGCGGGCTGCCGACCGCGCCGAGCAGGACAGCATCGGCTTTGCGGCAGAGGTTTTGCGTGAATTCGGGATAGGGATGGCCGTATTCGTCGTAGGCTTCGCCGCCTAGTGGGGCGTATTCGTAGCTGGCGTCCAGACCTTGGGCGATGAGTTTGTCGAGTACGCGGACGGTTTCGGCGACGATTTCGGGGCCTATGCCGTCGCCTCGGAGGATGGCGATATGTTTGGTCATTTTGGGTTTCCTTACGGGAAAGTTTTAGGTAAAGGGTAGGGTACCTGTTTGTCAGACGGCCTTAAATCAATTTGCTCTGAAAACGCTGATTGTACCATTATGGTACTGGTAAAGCTGGGTAGAAATCGCGTAGGCAGATTCTTCAAATGCCTGCAGGGTAATATTCGCCATCGCCTGCAAAGCTTCTTCATCGGACGGGCTGCAAACGAGCAAGGCGTTGCGTGCCGGGACTGCAAAAACAGGATTGGCGGGCAGCATAGGATCGTCTTTAAGTACTTCGTCTAAAAGCAAAATCAGGGAGGCATCATAGTCGTTGTCCAAATGAATTTGAGCCAATGACCAACCTTCAGCATGATGAATTTGGACACGTCCATTTATCCGTTGGCGCAGATTATCCATGGCGGTACGATACAAGGCGTCTTCATCTTCAATACCGGCCTCTTTCATATGTTCATGGTTGAGCGTATGCATGGATTCATCCGTATCCACCATATAAAGCAACATGATATCGCCCGCAATCGGTTTGAATACCAGGTAATCGATAGGTTCGGTTTCGTCCTTATTTGCGATCAGTCTGGTGTTTTCCAGATAAATCGTATTTTTAATCGTCGGAAGAATTTGTTGTGCTGAAACGCTGGCTTTAGTGTCTTGAATCTTACGGATAACCGCTAAATTGGCAGCAACAATGGCATTCAAGGCATCAGGATTTTGCAGATAACTTGTGTAATGGCTGCTCAAATATGTGCTGAACGACGCTTCATTATCTTCGGGAAAATGGACAATGATAGGCGAAGAAGCAATATCTTCACCCCAGTCGATTTTAACTTCAAAATGTAATTCGTCTTGGATACGACGGGCAAAGTATTCGACAAATTCCTGCCAGTTCATTAATTTGGGTTTGGAACGGAACAACCTGCTGAAAAAAGACATATTGTGTCCTGAATAAGGGTGTGAGGTCGTCTGAATATTACAGACGTTCAGTTTCAACACGGATTTTAAAAACGGCTTTGCGTATGTTTGGCCTGTCGCCGACCAGCGGAGCATGTGCGTCGTTGGGAAAGAAGAGGGCAAACTCGCCCGGTTGGAGCGTGAGCCAGGTTTCCGATTCGCAGTCGAAAAATTCGATGTCGCGCTTTTCGTCGTAGCCCAAACCGTTTTTCAGACGACCTCTGTCTATCCAGCCGTAGGTTTCCTCTCCGCTGATGGGAGCTTGGATGTCGATGTGTTTCAAATGCGCTTCCGGCTTGGCATCGGCTTTGCTCCTCATCGGTTCGCTGCCGATAAAGAGGCGGATGTTTGGATTTTCACACGGCACTTGTCCGTCGGGCAGGGCGGCGAAATCCAGCGTTTGCAACAGGCGGACGGCGTCGGCGAAGTCAGGGTGCAAAGCGGCGTAACGGGCGGCGTTGGTGATGGTGTCGGTAATCATGTTTTGAGGGAGGAGACGAAAAAAGGTCGTCTGAAAACTGTTTTTGCGTTTTAGCGAAATTCGCTACACTCGTTTTCAGACGACCTTTTTATGTATCAACCGTTAAACAGCCAAGGCTGGCTTTGGCGGCGTTTTTCTTCGAAATCGCGGATTTCGTCGGCGTGTTGCAGGGTTAAGCCGATTTCGTCCAAGCCGTTTAAGAGGCAGTGTTTGCGGTGTTCGGTAATGTCGAATTTAAATGTTTCGCCGTTAGGCGTGGTCAGGGTTTGCTCGGCAAGGTCGATGGAGAGCTGATAGCCTTCGTTGGCTCCGACTTCTTTGAAAAGCTGATCAACTTGTTCTTCAGTCAACACGATAGGCAGGAGGCCGTTTTTGTAGCAGTTGTTGAAGAAGATGTCGGCGAAGCTGGGGGCGATGACGGCGCGGAAACCGTAGTCGTCCAATGCCCAAGGGGCGTGTTCGCGCGAGGAGCCGCAGCCGAAGTTTTTGCGCGTCAACAGGATTTGCGCGCCTTGGTAACGCGGCTGGTTCAGCGAGAAATCGGGGTTCAGCGGGCGTTTGCTGTTGTCCATGCCCGGTTCGCCGTGGTCGAGGTAACGCCATTCATCAAAGGCATTGGGACCGAAGCCGCTTCGTTTGATGGATTTTAAAAATTGTTTGGGGATGATGGCGTCGGTATCGACGTTGCTGCGGTCGAGCGGGGCGACGATGGCGGTGATTTTGGTAAAGGCTTTCATGTTCTGTACTTTTTCGTTTGTCGAGGATTATAAAATGCCCCGATTTCCGGGGCATTTACGTTTAAATTTTGTTTAGTCAGTAGGTTTTGACATTTTCAGCGGTATTGCTGACAGCAGTACCGGCGGCGCTGACGTCTTTAGCTACGCCTGAAATAGTGTTGCAGGCAGAGAGCAAGGTCATCGCGGTCAGTGCGATTAGGGCAAATTTCTTCATGTATGGATTCCTGCGTGAAATTGGATTTTGGATTAGTAATTTTTTACAGACTCAGCGGAACCGCTGACTGCGTTACCGGCGGCGCTGACATCTTTGCCCATGCCGGAAATGGTATTGCAGGCAGACAGCAAGGTCATAGCGGTCAAAGCAATGAGGGCGAATTTTTTCATTTGAAGCTCCTAATAGTTTGAAAAGTACAGTCTGTGTTACTGTATTACTAATAATATTCGGCATCTTCACAAAAGGCAATAGTTGGTATAAATGAAAAAATGCGGAGTTACATGAATATAAACGGTGGTTTGAGTAAAGGTTTTTATAACTCTTATTGTTTGCGTAGTAGGCTGCCTGAAAATATATTTTAGGCAGCCTTGTGTAAAGATAGCAGTTTATTCAGTAGCTTCTTCAATTTTTTCGCCGACATGGGTCATGCCGCGGCCAACAGCGTTACCGCCTTTTTTCACGGCAGCTTTGGTTTTGTCCCAGCCGCGCTCGGCAGCGTTTTCTGTTTTATCCCAGTTGCGGCTGGCGTCATCTTTCGCTCCGGACCAAGTGCTGGAGCAGGCAGCCAGGGTAAGGGCAGCAAGGGTGGTTATCAACAGTTTGTTCATCATTGGATTCCTTGATTTAAGAGTTGGAGAATCTCCTTTGCGCGGAGATAGTGGTTACAGCCGGCCTTTGGTGGTTATGCAAGGTCGTCTGAAAGATTATGCCATGGTACGGATGTCGGTAAAGCGTCCGTTGACCGCCGCGGCAGCAGCCATAGCAGGGCTGACCAAGTGCGTGCGCCCGCCGTTGCCTTGCCGGCCTTCGAAGTTGCGGTTGGAAGTGGAGGCGCAGCGTTGGCCCGGAGTGAGGCGGTCGGCGTTCATGGCGAGGCACATTGAGCAGCCCGGTTCGCGCCATTCGAAACCGGCATCGATGAAGATTTTGTCCAAACCTTCTTGTTCTGCCTGCCGTTTGACCAAGCCGGAGCCGGGAACGATTAACACGCGCTGTACATTGTCGGCTTTTTTACGGCCTTTGGCGACGGCGGCAGCTTCGCGCAAATCTTCGATGCGGCTGTTGGTGCAGGAGCCGATGAATACGATGTCGACGAGGATTTCGTTCAGCGGCGTACCGGCTTGCAAACCCATGTATTCGAGGGCGCGTTCCATGCCGCTGCGTTTGACGGGATCGGTTTCTTCGGCAGGGTTCGGCACTTTGCCGCTGATGTCCAAAACCATTTCGGGCGATGTGCCCCATGTTACTTGTGGTTCGATGTCTTCGGCTTTGAAACGGTATTCTTTGTCGAATACCGCGCCCTCGTCGGAAACCAGCGTGCGCCAGTATTCGACGGCTTTGTCCCACGCTTCGCCTTTGGGTGCGAAGGGTTTGTCTTTGACATAGTCGATGGTGGTTTGATCGACGGCAACCATGCCGGAGCGCGCACCTGCTTCAATCGCCATGTTGCACAGGGTCATGCGACCTTCCATCGAAAAGCTGCGGATGGCTTCGCCGCCGAACTCAATGGCATAGCCCGTACCGCCTGCTGTGCCGATTTGTCCGATGATGTAGAGGGCGACGTCTTTGGCGGTAACGCCCGGTTTCAGACGACCTTCAACGGCAATCAGCATGGATTTGGATTTTTTCGCGGTAATGCACTGGGTCGCCATAGTGTGTTCGACTTCGGAAGTGCCGATACCGTGTGCCAGCGCACCGAACGCGCCGTGGGTAGAAGTGTGCGAGTCGCCGCAGACGACGGTCATGCCGGGCAGGGTTGCGCCTTGTTCCGGCCCCATGACATGAACGATGCCCTGACCTTTATCCATAAATGGGAAGTAGGCGAGTGCGCCGAACTCTTTGATATTTTTGTCTAAAGTATCGACTTGCAGCTTGGAAATTGGGTCTTGGATGCCTTTGTCCCAATCGCCGGTCGGGGTGTTGTGGTCGGCGGTGGAGACGACGCTGTCGATACGCCACAGCTTGCGTCCCGCCATTTTCAGACCTTCAAATGCCTGAGGGCTGGTGACTTCGTGTACTAAATGGCGGTCGATATAGAGCAGGACAGTGCCGTCTTCTTCTTCGCGGACGACGTGGCTGTTCCAGAGTTTGTCGTAGAGGGTTTGTGCGCTCATGATGGGTTATCTTTACTTATTAATAATAGGAGTAGATGGTTTGTTTTAATGGGCGGATTTTAGGCTTTTTACAGGGGTAGTGCAATAGAAATTTGTCTAATTTCTACATTTTCATATAAAAATCTAAAAATCAATTTCAAAAATTAGACAAATTGTAGAATTGTTGACAAAAAGAGGTATTTTATTTGAAACAATGCTTGTCGTACCGCCTAAAAAGGCACTATCATTTCCATCCGTATCCAACATCCGACATCAGAGGTATAGAGAATGAAATTACCGGTTATGGCTGCCGAACATCTGTCGCAACTTCAGGCGTTTGAAGCGAAAATCTTGTGCAACCACGCCAAAATTGAAGCATGGTTCCGTTCGCAATGGAACGCACACCGCCCGCCGTTTTACGGTTCGGTCGATATCCGCAATGCCGGTTACAAAATTTCGTCTATTGATATGAACCTGTTTCCCGGCGGTTTCAACAATCTGAATCCGAATTTCATCCCGCTGGCGGCAGTCGCGGCGCAAGATGCGGTACAGCGTGCTTGCGAAACGGCAAAATCCGTGTTGATTATTCCCGAAAACCATACCCGCAACACGTTTTACCTGCAAAACGTTTACGCACTCAGCGAGATTTTGCGCTCGGCAGGGTATGAAGTCCGTTTGGGCAGCCTGAATCCGGAAGTTACCGAGCCGACCGAGTTTGAAACTGCATTGGGCGACAAAATCCTGTTGGAATCTTTATTGCGTACCCGCGAGCGCGTCCATCTTGCAGACGGCTTCTCGCCTTGCGTCGTCTTGTTGAACAACGACTTGTCCGCGGGCGTTCCCGACATTCTCAAAGACATCAGCCAAACCGTATTGCCTCCGTTGCACGGCGGTTGGACGACGCGCCGCAAAACAGAGCATTTCAGCGCATACAACCAAGTCGCCGCCGAATTTGCCAAGCTGATTGACATCGACGAATGGCAGATTAACCCGTATTTTGAAAAAATTGGCGGTTTGGACTTCCAAGAGCGCGAAGGCGAAGACGCGTTGGCGGAAGCGGTAGAACGCGTGCTGGCAAAAATTCAAGCCAAATACGACGAATTGGGCATTACCGACCAGCCTTTCGTGATTGTCAAAGCCGACGCAGGTACTTACGGCATGGGCGTGATGAGTGTCAAATCCGCCGACGAAGTGCGCGGGCTGAACCGCAAAAACCGCAACAAAATGGCGAAGGTGAAAGAAGGCTTGGAAGTCAGCGAAGTGATTGTCCAAGAAGGTATTTATACCTATGAAACCATGAACGGCGCCGTGTGCGAACCCGTCGTTTATATGATGGACCGTTTCGTTATCGGCGGCTTCTTCCGTGTACACGAAGGACGCGGCGCGGACGAAAACCTCAACGCGGGCGGCATGGTGTTCGTTCCGTTGTCGAACAGCATCCCCACCGGCAGCGGCGACAACTCCCAAGAAGCCCCCGAAGCCTGCAAACGCGTATTCGAACAATGGGACTCGCTCGGCATGCCGCGCTCCGAAAAAGATTGCGATGTTGATAATGAACACAACCGCCTCTACGTTTACGGCGTAATGGCGCGCCTGTCGCTGCTTGCCGCCGCGCTTGAATTGGAGCAAACCGCTCCGTAAAGGATTATTTAAAATAGTAAAAGGTCGTCTGAAAGCCATAGTTTAGGTTTTCAGACGACCTTTTTCATGACGTTTGTAGGAAATTCAATTATTATCCCCACCTAATTTCAAAACTAATAATAAAAAGGGAAACCATTTTGCTGAAATATTATGGATTGCCGTTTTGGGTCGTCGGCGTCATCGCTTCGTTCGCTTTGCCGTCCGTACCGCATTGGGGCGTGTGGCTGGCGGCGGCATTGGTTTTGCTGGCGGCTTCGCGGCGGTTTGCGGCGGTGGGAATGATGTTGTGCGTCCTGCTCGGAGCGGCTTACGGCGTCTTTCGGATGGAAGCGGCTTTGTCGGCACAATGGCCGCTGAACGAGGCTTCGGAGTCGGTGTTGACGGTTGAAGTCGCGGATATGCCGCGCGGCGACGGGCGGCGGGTGCAGTTTGCGGCGAAGGCGTGGACGGAGGATGGGCGGCAGTTTGATTTATTGCTGTCGGATTATCAGAAACGCGATTGGGCGGTGGGCAGCCGCTGGAAGGTGTCGGCACGGCTCAAGCCGGTTATCGGCGAAGTGAACCTGCGCGGGCTGAACCGCGAGGCTTGGGCGTTGGCAAACGGTTTGGATGGCGCGGGTACGCTGGGCAAAGGCAGGAGCTTGGTTCGCGAGGGCGGCGGTGTCGGCTTGGCGGTGTGGCGCGATGCGGTCAGCCGCCGTTGGCAGGCTGTCGGGGCGGACAGTCCGGATTTTTCGGACGGTATCGGTCTGATGCGGGCTTTGAGCATAGGCGAACAATCGGCGTTGAGGCCCGAACTGTGGCAGGCGTTCCGACCTTTGGGTTTGACGCACTTGGTCAGTATTTCGGGGCTGCACGTTACGATGGTGGCGGTGTTGGCGGGTTGGCTGGTCAAACTGATTTTCAGACGACTGCCTTGGATACCGGCAAAACCACGCGTGTGGATTTTGGCGGGCGGCGCGGCAGGGGCTTTGTTTTATGCGCTGCTGGCGGGCTTTTCCGTGCCGACGCAGCGCAGCGTTTTGATGTTGGCGGCGTTTGCCTGGGCTTGGTGGCGCGGCAGCCTGTCTTCGGGCTGGACGGCGTGGTGGCAGGCTTTGGCGGTGGTGTTGCTGCTCGATCCGTTGGCGGTTTTGGGCGTCGGCACTTGGCTGTCGTTCGGCTTGGTTGCCGCCTTGATTTGGGCTTCGGCAGGTCGTCTGAAAGAACGCGGCTGGCGTTTGGCTGTACGCGGACAATGGGCGGCAACGGTGTTGTCAGTGGTACTGCTGGGCTATATTTTTGCGTCGTTGCCCATCATTAGCCCTTTGGTCAATGCGGCGATGATTCCTTGGTTTTCTTGGGTGCTGACGCCTGTGGCGCTGCTGGGGTCGGTGTTGCCGTTCGTGCCTTTGCAATGGGCAGCGGCAGGTTTGGCGGAATACACTTTGCGCGGCTTGGTTTGGCTGGCGGAGGTGTCGCCTGAATTTGCCGTAGCCGCCGCGCCTGTGCCGCTGTTGGTTTTGGCTTTTGCAGCGGCTTTGCTGTGGCTGTTGCCGCGCGGTCTGGGTTTGCGACCGTGGGCGTGTTTGGTGTTGGCAGGATTTGTGTTTTACCGCCCCGACCGTTTGGACGACGGCTTGGCGCGGATTACCGTGATGGACGCTGGACAGGGTTTGTCGGTATTGATACAGACGCGCGACCGCAACCTGCTGTTTGACACAGGGACGGCGCAGGCGGCACAAACGGGTATCGTGCCGAGCCTGAACGCCATGGGTGTGCGCCGTTTGGACACGCTGATTTTGTCGCATCACGACAGCGACCACGACGGCGGTTTGGATGCCGTTTCCGATATTGAAATCGGCGAAACGCTGGCGGGGCAGCCTGAGTTTTATCCGAACGCAAAACTTTGCACCGAAGCGCAATGGCAATGGGACGGCGTGGATTTCGAGTTATTGAGGTCGTCTGAAAACCCAGGTAGCGAAGACAATGACAAAAGCTGCGTCTTCCGCATCGTTTCCGACGGACAGGCTTTGCTGGTTACGGGTGATTTGGGCGTGAAGGGCGAAGCGGAACTGGTAGAACGCTACGGCAGCTCGCTGTACAGCCAAGTTTTGATATTGGGACACCACGGCAGCAATACGGCTTCATCCGGCGGCTTCCTAAACACCGTCGCGCCCAAATATGCCGTCGCTTCCAGTGGCTACGCCAACGCCTACAAACACCCCACCCCCGCCGTCCAAACCCGCGTCCGCGCACACGGCGCAACTTTGTTGCGGACGGATTTGTCGGGCGCGCTGGTGTTTGAATTGGGCGGCGATGAAATCTTTAAAGGTCGTCTGAAAAGAGATAAGTTTTATTGGCAGAAAAAGCCGTTTGAATAAATGTATTTGCTGTATGGAGGAATTGGCTTTTCAGACGATTTTCTTCAGCTTTATCGGCAAGGCAGGGGATAACGTTTCTGTTGGTTTTTTTATAGTCGAAATATTGGTGGTCATCAGCCCAGATATGGGTTTGTTCGGAGGGATTTGGGGGAGGGAAGGCTGTATCCGACAGGTGGGGGGGAGCCGTATTTATTTTCTGTTGGCCAGTTTACAGTTGTTCAAAGAAAATGAATGAAACGGCGTAGTAAAAAAGTATGAATCTGAAAATAGTGTGTTGATAAAGGGGTTTCATAATAAAGCAAAGGTCGCCTGAAATCTTCAAATAGTTTTCAGACGACCCTTAATTTGTGCAAAAACATTTAAGCCTGCAAAGAAGAGCGATTTTCCAAAACTTGGTCAATCAAGCCGTATTCTTTGGCTTCTTCGGCGGACATGAAGTTGTCGCGGTCGGTATCGCGTTCCAAATCTGCCAAATCGCGGCCGCAGTGTTTCGCCATCAGGCGGTTGAGTTTCTCTTTGATTTTCAACAGCTCGCGGGCATGGATTTCAATGTCGGATGCTTGACCGCCCAAACCGCCGCTGATTAAAGGCTGGTGAATCATGATACGGCTGTTGGGCAGGGCGAAACGTTTGCCTTTTTCGCCTGCCGAGAGCAGGAATGCGCCCATGCTTGCCGCTTGTCCCAAGCACAAGGTGGAGACGTTGGGCTTGATGAAATTCATGGTGTCGTAAATCGACATGCCTGCCGTTACCGAGCCGCCGGGGGAATCGATGTAGAAGAAAATATCTTTGTCCGGATTTTCACTTTCCAAAAACAACAGCTGGGCAACCACCAAATTGGCGGACTCGTCGGTTACCGGGCCAATCAAAAATACGATGCGCTCTTTCAAAAGGCGCGAGTAAATATCAAATGCACGCTCGCCGCGGCCGCTTTGTTCGATAACGGTAGGAACGAGGTAATTATTGAAATCGAAGGACATTTTTGTCTCCTGTCAATGTTGCGAAAGCACCAAAGGGGTGCTTTGGTGCTTTCAAGTTGTCTGTTTCAGACGACCTTTTGAAGATGATTAGGCTTGTGCGCCCATCACTTCGTCAAAAGACAAAGCTTTTTCGGTTACTTTGGCTTTGCCCAAAACGAAATCAACGACGTTGCTTTCTACTGCCAAAGAAGTCGGACCTTGCAGGCGGGAAGGCTCTGCGTAGTACCAGTCGATCACTTCTTGAGGATCTTCGTAGCTTTCTGCGAAGTTGGCAACAACGGCTTTGATTTGCTCTTCAGTCGGTTCCAGTTTGTTTTCTTCAACCAGTTTGGCCAAAATCAGACCCAAAGATACGCGGCGTTCGGCTTGCTCTTTGAACATGTCCAAAGGCAGATCCAAGTTGGCAGCGTCAGCCATGCCTTGGTTGACGAAGTTTTGTTTCATTTCGTTTGCCAAGCGGGCGGCTTCTTCATTTACCAAAGCAACAGGCGCTTTCAGCTCTACGGCTTTGAGCAGCGCGTTCATTACAGATTCTTTGGTTTGTTCGTTCACGCGGCGCTCAACTTCGCGGCCTACGTTTTTCTTCACTTCTTCGCGCATTTTAGCAACGTCTCCGTCGGCGATACCCAATGCTTTGGCGAAGTCGGCATCAACTTCGGGCAGGTTGGGTTCGGATACGTTGTTCAATGTGATGGTGAAGACAGCGGATTTACCGGCAACGTCTTTACCGTGGTAGTCTTCAGGGAAGTTGACGGTAACGTCTTTGCTTTCGCCTGCCTTCATGCCGACTACGCCAGCTTCAAATTCAGGCAACATTTGACCTGCGCCCAATACGAAGGCGTAGTTTTTGGATGCGCCGCCGGCGAAAGGTTCGCCGTCGATTTTGCCTTCGAAGTCGATGATGACGCGGTCGCCGTTTTGGGCTTCGCGTTCAACATGGTTGAAGCGGGTGCGTTGTTTGCGCAGGATTTCTACGGTTTGGTCCACTTCGACATCGCCGACGGAAGCGGTTACTTTTTCGACTTCTTGTGCAGACAAATCGCCGATAACGACTTCAGGGAACACTTCGAAAATCGCAGCGATTTTCAGGGATTCTTTATCGTCTTGTTCTTCAACGCCTTCGAAACGCGGATAGCCGGCAACTTTCAATTCTTGGGCAACGGCAACATCGTAGAAGCGGCGTTGAACCATTTCATTGATGACTTCATTTTGAGCGCTTGCACCGTACATTTGGGCAATCATTTTTAAAGGAGCTTTACCCGGACGGAAACCGTCGATTTTTGCACGGCGTTGGGTTTGTTTCAGTTTTTTATCAGTTTCTGCGTTGATTTCGGACCAAGGCAGAGACAGCACTACTTTGCGTTCCAAGTTTTCTAAAGTTTCAACAGTTACGCTCATCGTAAGACCTTAATTTGTTGTGTTAAATAAAAAATGGGATTCCTTTTGCCAATGATGGCTGCAAAAGCGGCTCCAACCAATCAGGGCTTTTATCGTCCGTTGCTTGCAAAAGGCGGGAAAATTTAGCTGGCTATTATATCACAATGTTTGATTGACTGGATAATATCGTGAAATCATTACGAAACGGTTGCCACATCTGTCCACTCCGGCTTGCAAAAAAGTAGTTGAATAGGAGATAGACGACCGCATTCTGATAAACTTATGCGAAGATACAAAGGTCGTCTGAAAGTCGGGAGAGGGCCATTCAGACGACCTTTTGAAGTTTGAGGATGTTAATTGGGCAAGTATGGCATAGGATTGACGGCTTTGCCGTTCAGACGGACTTCGAAATGCAGCTTTACGCTGTCAGTGTCTGTGCTGCCCATCGTTGCAATCTGCTGACCGGCTGCAATCTGCTGGTCTTTTTGTACCAGTAAGGCATCATTATGTGCATAGGCTGTAATCGCATAATCATTGTGGCTGATTAAAATCAGTTTGCCGTAACCCCGTACTTCTTCTCCGACATACAATACTTTCCCCGCAGCTGCAGATTTTACAGGCTCTCCGGATGTACCTGCTATATCGATGCCTTTGTTGGTTGTTCCGTTGTACTGCTTGATAACGGAGTTGCGTCCGTTTTCGACAGGCCATAGTAAGTTCAGGCGGTTGATCGGTGCGACAGCCTGAGTTGCTTGGTTTGATTGGGAAATAGGGCGCGTATTGCGTCGGATACGTAATACTTGACCTACTTCGATTTTAGAAGTGTCTTGCAAGTTGTTCCAAGATGCCAAGGTATGGATGCTTTGGCCGTGGCGTTTAGCAATCTGGGATAGCGTATCGCCAGGCTTGACTCTGTAATAGCCATCGGGAACCGCACCCGTCGGTGAACCACTTCCGGCGCAGGCAGCCAGAAAAAGTGTCAGACAGAAAGGGCTTAATCGTTTGAAGGTCGTCTGAAAAAAGGGAATGGTATTCATCATATGTCTATTTAATAAAAATCAGCGAATGAATTGTCTTCAGACGCTTTATTTGGGTGAAGGTTCATCGGCTTTTGAGATGTTTTATGAATGCCAAATGGCGGCAGAATTTTATCTTTTTGATTAGAAGCATATTTTACTCAGCGTAAAATAAAGTCAAATTATATCTGCCGTTAGATGGCTAAAACAAATCCCCCGTCCGCTTTAGGGATGGGGGATTTTTAGATTTTATAAAAAATCTTATTTATTCAACTCATTAGCCAAATACAGCCAAGTTTCGATGACGGTATCCGGATTCAGGGAAACGCTTTCGATGCCTTCTTGAACCAGCCATTTGGCAAAGTCCGGATGGTCTGATGGGCCTTGACCGCAGATGCCAACGTATTTGTTTTGCTTGCGGCAGGCAGAGATTGCCAAATGCAGCATCACTTTGACGGCAGGGTTGCGTTCGTCAAACGATTCGGACACCAAGCCGCTGTCGCGGTCGAGGCCGAGGGTCAGTTGGGTCATGTCGTTGGAGCCGATGGAGAAGCCGTCGAAGTATTGCAGGAATTGTTCTGCCAATACTGCGTTGCTCGGCAGTTCGCACATCATGATCAGGCGCAGGCCGTTTTTACCGCGTTCCAAACCGTTTTCTTTCAAGGCTTTGACGACGGCTTCGGCTTCGCCCAACGTGCGGACGAACGGGATCATGATTTCGACGTTGGTCAGACCCATTTCGTCTCGGACGCGTTTCAAGGCTTTGCATTCGAGGGCGAAGCAGTCTTTGAAGCTTTCGGCGACATAACGCGCTGCGCCGCGGAAGCCCAGCATCGGGTTTTCTTCGTGCGGTTCGTAAATGCTGCCGCCGACCAAGTTGGCGTATTCGTTGGATTTGAAGTCGGACATACGGACGATGGTTTTACGCGGATAAACCGATGCGGCCAATGTTGCCACGCCTTCGGCGATTTTATCGACGTAGAAGTCGACAGGGGAGGCGTAGCCGGCGATGCGGCGGGTAATTTCCGCTTTTAATTCATCGTCTTGTTTGTCAAATTCCAACAAGGCTTTCGGGTGGATGCCGATTTGGCGGTTGATGATGAATTCCATGCGTGCCAAGCCGATGCCTTCGCTCGGCAGGTTGGCGAAGCTGAATGCGAGTTCGGGGTTGCCGACGTTCATCATGACTTTAACCGGCGCTTTGGGCATATTGTCCAAGGCAACGTCGGTGATTTGTACGTCCAGCAGGCCGGAATAGATGAAGCCCGTATCGCCTTCGGCACAGGATACGGTAACTTCTTGACCGTTGCTCAGCAATTCGGTTGCATTGCCGCAGCCGACTACGGCAGGAATACCCAGTTCGCGCGCGATGATGGCGGCGTGGCAGGTACGACCGCCGCGGTTGGTGACGATGGCAGAAGCGCGTTTCATTACCGGCTCCCAATCCGGGTCGGTCATGTCGGTAACGAGTACGTCGCCTGCTTCAACGGAATCCATTTCGGATGCGTCTTTTACCAAGCGGACTTTGCCTTGACCGACTTTTTGACCGATGGCGCGGCCTTCGCACAAGACGTTTTTGTCGCCGTTGATGTCGAAGCGGCGCAGGTTGCGGCCGCCTTCTTCTTGGGATTTCACAGTTTCGGGACGGGCTTGCAGGATGTAGAGTTTGCCGTCCAAGCCGTCACGGCCCCATTCGATATCCATCGGGCGGCCATAGTGTTTTTCGATTGTCAGCGCGTAGTGTGCCAACTCGGTGATTTCTTCATCGGTAATGGAGAAGCGGTTGCGGTCTTTTTCGGGAACATCGACGTTCATCACGGATTTACCGGCTTCTGCTTTGTCGGTAAAGATCATTTTGATTTGTTTCGAACCCATGGTTTTGCGCAGGATGGCAGGTTTGCCCGCTTTCAGCGTGGGTTTGAATACATAGAATTCATC
Organism: Neisseria flava; assembly: GCF_982712965.1. Classification (NCBI taxonomy): domain Bacteria; kingdom Pseudomonadati; phylum Pseudomonadota; class Betaproteobacteria; order Neisseriales; family Neisseriaceae; genus Neisseria; species Neisseria flava. The sequence goes on from NZ_CEXQBZ010000114.1 coordinate 26,868, forward strand.
GGGGTTGACCGCGCCTTGTACGACGTTTTCACCCAGACCGTAAGATGAAGTCACGAAAACGACTTGGTCGAAGCCGGATTCGGTGTCGAGGGTGAACATGACGCCGGATGCGCCGCTGTCGGAACGCACCATGCGTTGCACGCCTGCGGAGAGGGCGACGATGTCGTGTTCGAAGCCTTTATGAACGCGGTAGGAGATGGCACGGTCGTTGTATAAAGAAGCGAATACATGGCGCATGGCTTCTTTGACGTTTTCTAAGCCGTTGATATTCAGGAAGGTTTCCTGTTGACCTGCAAACGATGCGTCGGGCAGGTCTTCGGCGGTTGCAGAAGAACGGACGGCAACGGAAATGTCCGCGCCGCCTGCGTCTGCAACCATTTTGTTCCATGCCGTTTCGATTTCGGCATCCAGTTGTTCGGGGAAGGGCGTATCCAAAATCCATTGGCGGATTTCTTTACCGACGCGCGCCAGTTCGGCGACATCTTCTACATCCAGTTGTGCCAGTGCGGCGGAAATACGCTCGCTCAGTCCGTTGTGCGCCAAAAATGCGCGGTAGGCTTCGGCAGTAGTGGCAAAGCCGCCGGGGACGCGGACGCCTTTTTCAGTCAGCTGACTGATCATTTCACCTAGGGAGGCGTTTTTGCCGCCCACGCTTTCAACATCAGTCATACGCAGGTTTTCAAACCAAATTACGTAGTTGTCAGCCATTTGTGTGTCCAATCCAAGATATGTTAAAAAAGAAACGAATACGCTTTGTTATTTTAAGCGATTCAAACGACCGCTGTCATGCTTTTTCTGTCTCGATTTATTTGCGGGTCGTCTGAAAAATTGCGGGCTTCAGGCGTGTAGTCAAATGAAATCTGATGGGGAAACCATTATTCCCATTGTCTATTTCTTTGTAAAACATAAGGTTTGAAATAGATTAATGACTGATTGGTAGAGTTTGGAAAGGTTTTGGATGGGTATAAAATTTTAAGATAATTTAATTATTGGAATAAAAATGCGTTTATAAAGTAGTTTGATTTTGGCGTAGTTGGGTGTAATTTAAGCGTATTCCCTTTATTTAGAAGGTTTCAGCTGCTATGATGACTGCCTGCAACCATTTAAAATTTTAGAGGATAACCGAATGACCGCACCGCGCCATGTGTTTTATATTTCCGACCGTACCGGCCTGACTGCTGAAAATATCGGTGAGGCCCTGCTGAATCAGTTTGGCAGAATCGAATTCAAACGCCACACCTATCCTTTCATTGATACGCCTGAAAAAGCGCGTACCGTCGTCGAAATAGTCAACCGCAACGCTCAGGAAAACGGTTTGCGCCCGATTGCCTTCGTCAGCGTCGTTAATGACGAAATCCGTGAAATCATCAAAAAAGCGGGCGCTTTCCATATCAATTTTTTCGAAACCTTCCTCGGGCTTTTGGAAAAAGAACTCAACACCGAGGCGGTTGCCGCCGAACAGGGGCACCACAGTATCGGCAATACGCAACGCTATGATGCGCGTATGGAGGCGGTCAATTTCTCGCTCAACCATGACGACGGCGTCAGCGATAAAAACCTGAAAGAAGCCGATGTGATCCTGATGGGCGTATCGCGTTCAGGCAAAACGCCGACCTGTCTTTACCTCGCCCTGCAATACGGCATCCGCGCCGCCAATTACCCGCTGATTCCCGACGATTTGGAATCTACCGACCTGCCGCGCATAGTCAAACCTTACAAAGACAAGCTGTTCGGCCTGACCATTCAACCCGAACGCCTGCAGGCCATCCGTCAAGAGCGCCGTCCGAATTCGACTTATGCCAAAATCGATACCTGCCGCAGTGAGATTTCCGATGCGCAAAATATGTTCAAACGCCATGGCATCCCGTTCACCAATACGACGGATAAATCGGTGGAGGAACTTGCCGTCCATATCCTTCAAGCCTGCAAATTGAAGCGGCGTTTTTGATTTTCTTAAAGTATGAGCAAGAGGTCGTCTGAAAAGCAATTTTGTGTTTCAGACGACCTCTTGTTTTCTATCATTCAGTCTAAATAGATTTCTAGTTCTTTGTAACTAAAAACAATCATCAATAATATTTACATTTTGAAATAAAAAGAGTAAGGTTGCCTTGCTTTTCGGGCTTTCCGTTGGCTTTTGAACCGTAAACAATCAAATTTGAGGAAGAAACATGAAAAAATTATGGATACTTGGCGCATTAGGCTTGAGCATGGCGGCGCAGGCGCATGATTTGTGGGTGTCGGCTCCGGTGCGTTTGGATTCGGGCAGTACGTTGAAAGCAGATTTGGGTTACAGCCATGATTTCCCGAATGTTGAAAAAATCGCCGACGACCGCGTGCATATTTTCAAACCGCTGCAATTGACGGACAAATCCGGAAAAACGGTCGATTTGACGAATAAAGGCGAAAATTACCAATATGTTTCCAAACCCCGCCTGAAAGACGGCTCTTATTGGGTCGGTGCGGTGTACAAACCGACTTTCTGGTCGCAAAACAGCGAAGGCTGGAAACAGAAAACCTTGAAAGACCTGCCCGGCGCGACTTATTGCGAACAGGCCCAGATGTTCGGCAAAGCGTTTTTGCAAGTGGGTAGCGCAGGTGTGGATGAAAGCGTATTGACCCGTCCGGTCGGTCATGAATTGGAACTGGTGCCGCTGAAAAATCCGAATGAAGTCAAGGTAGGCGGCCTGCTGCCGATTAAAGTGCTTTATAAAGGCAAACCATTGGCAAAGGCGACAGTAACGGCAAGCTCGGATACGCTGGCGGAAATGGATTTGGCGGCGACACACGACCACCGCGAGCCGCAAGGTTTCTCAGGGAAAACGGATAAAGACGGCGTCGTCAACGTGATTCCTTTGATTGAAGGTTTGTGGAAAATCAAAGCCGTCCATCAGGCAAACTATGCCGATAAAAGCGTTTGCCAAGAGGACAAGTCGTATGCAACGCTGATTATGCCCGTCGGAACGAAACGCGCGGCTGAACGGCATGAACACCATCATCATCAACACTAATTGAGTGTGAAAGATCAAAAAGGTCGTCTGAAAAAGTTTTCAGACGACCTTTCTTTATATAGTGGATTAAATTTATAGTGGATTTACAGACCCAATGCCTCAGCATGAAACTCGATATGCGAGTCGATAAAGCTGGAGATGAAGAAATAATCGTGTCCGTAGCCGGGGCGGACTTTATATTGCATATTAAAGCCGTTGGCGCGGGCGGCGTTGACGAAGGCTTCGGGTTGCAGTTCGTCGGGGAACAGCGGATCGGCGCCGCCTTGGTCGATGAGTATCGGCAGCTTGCGTGAGGTCGTCTGAACGAGCGATGTGCTGTCGTAAGCCTGCCAAGCATTCGATTCCGCGCCCAGATAGGCGGCAAACGCCTGCTTTCCGCCCCGGCTGGCAGTCGGGTGGCACAAGGGGGCAAACGCGGAAACAGCGGCATAGAATCCCGGATTTTTCAGGGCGATGGAAAGCGCGCCGTGCCCGCCCATGCTGAAACCTGCGATGCTGCGTTCTTGAGTGGCGGGGAAATGCCGTTCCACCCACTCGGGCAATTCATGGCTGATATGGCTGTACATCTGATAATGCGCCGCCCACGGCTGTTCGGTCGCATCGACGTAAAATCCCGCGCCTTGCCCGATAAATTCGTTCGCGCTGTCGCTGATATGGCTGCCGCGCGGCGAAGTGTCGGGGAAAACGACGATGATGTTCCATTGCGCGGCGAAACGCTGGATGCCGGTTTGGCGTATCAGTTCCGAGCCGTCGCCGTGCAGCCCCGACAAAAAATATAAAACTGGCGCGGGATAGCCTTTCAATACTTGCGGCGGCAGGTAGATGCCGAAGGTCATGTCGGTTTGGCAGGTTTCGGAAAAGCAGCGGTATTGCTCCTGATGGCCGTTGAACATTTTGGCGCGGGAACGCAGGTGTAATTCGTGTGCGGACATAGATAAAATGGCGTGAAAAAAGCGAAGGCATCATCTTAACAGAAAGACCGCCTTACGGGCTTTTAAAAACCTATCGAACGGTATGGTTTCAGACGATACTAATCTATACACAAACTCTGTGGATAAGTTTGTTGATAAGCTTTGGGTAATCGGAAATTTTGCTTTTGGAACAACCCAAGTCTTTCAGTGCTTAAAAAATAGTCAAATAAAATACAATAAAATCAATTAGTTATAAAAATAAAAATTTTCAAAGCCTTTATGGGAAAAATCTATAAGCAAAACAAGCCAATGCGAAATTGTGTATAAAAAGTGATTGACACGCCCGATAAATGTCAAATGGATTAACTCAAAAAGAAAGGCTGCGGCGGCTCCCGCATAGGGAAAAACTTCAATCCCCCTGCCTTTCGCGTTACAATACGCGCTTACTTTTTTACACAGAAAAACACACCATGAAAGCCAGCCAATTTTTCATTTCCACCCTGAAAGAAGCCCCTGCCGAAGCCGCGCTTGCCAGCCACAAGCTGATGATTCGCGCCGGTCTGATTAAAGCCAACGCGTCCGGCCTTTATACTTGGATGCCGATGGGGCTGCGCGTGTTGCGCAAAGTCGAAAACGTCGTGCGCGAAGAAATGGCGCGCGCGGGCAGCGTGGAGTTGCTGATGCCGGTGGTGCAGCCTGCCGAGCTGTGGCAGGAGTCCGGCCGCTGGGAATTTTACGGTAAAGAACTGCTGCGCCTGAAAGACCGCCACGACCGCGATTTCTGCATGGGCCCGACCTGCGAGGAAGTCATCGCCGACATCGTGCGCAAAGAAATCAACAGTTACAAACAGCTGCCGAAAAACTTTTACCACATCCAAACCAAATTCCGTGACGAAGTGCGTCCGCGCTTCGGCGTGATGCGCGCGCGCGAGTTTGTCATGAAAGACGCTTATTCCTTCCATGCCGACTACGCCTCGCTTCAGACGACCTATGATGCCATGTACGACGCTTACTGCCGCATCTTCACCCGTCTGGGCTTGGAATTCCGCCCCGTCGCCGCAGACACCGGCAGCATCGGCGGTACCGGTTCGCACGAGTTTCAAGTGTTGGCGGAAAGCGGCGAAGATGTGATTGCATATAGCGACACTTCCGATTACGCCGCCAATATCGAGCTGGCTCCGACCTTGCCGCTCAAAGGCGAACGTGCGGCTGCTCAGGCAGAGTTGACCAAAGTACACACGCCGAACGTCAAAACCATTGATTCATTAGTTGATTTTCTCAGCATTCCGATTGAAAAAACACTGAAATCCATTGTCGTCGAAGGCGAAAACGAAGGCGAAATCGTCTTATTGTTGTTGCGCGGCGACCATGAGTTCAACGACATCAAAGCCGAAAAACTCGCAGGCGTGAAATCGCCGCTGACCATGGCAGACCCTGCCGCCATCCGCGCGCAGTTCGGCGCAAACGGCGGCTCGCTCGGCCCTGTTGGCTTTAAAGGCAAAGTCTATGCCGATTTCGCCACCGAGAAAGGCGCGGACTGGGTCATCGGCGCGAACGAAGACGACTACCACTATACCGGCTTCAACTTCGGCCGCGATGCCGCCGAGCCTGAGTTTGTCGATTTGCGCAACGTCGTCGAAGGCGACGAAAGCCCCGACGGACAAGGTCGTCTGAAACTCGCGCGCGGCATCGAAGTCGGACACGTTTTCCAGTTGCGCGACAAATACACCCAAGCCATGAACGTAAGCTTCCTCGACAACAACGGCAAATCGCAAATCATGGAAATGGGCTGCTACGGCATCGGCATCACCCGCGTCGTTGCCGCCGCCATCGAGCAGAACAACGACGAAAAAGGCATCATCTGGACCAAAGCAATGGCACCGTTTGAAGTCGTTATCGTACCGATGAACTACAAAAAATCAGACGCCGTACGCGAAGCCGCCGACAAAATCTACGCCGAACTGCTGGCAGCAGGCGCGGATGTCCTCCTCGACGACCGCGACGAACGCGCAGGCGTGCTGTTGAACGACTCCGAGCTTCTGGGTATCCCGCACCGCATCGTCATCGGCGACCGCGCCTTAAAAGAAGGAAACGTCGAATATGCCGAACGCCGCGACAATCAGGCGCAAACCGTAAGCTTGAATGAAGTCGCCGGCAAAGTATTGGCTGCATTGAAAGACTAATGACAGTTTAAGCCAAATGCAGATGAAAAAAGGTCGTCTGAAAACTGGAAACAGGTTTCAGACGACCTTCTTTATTGTGAAATCAGAAGCTTAACGGATGAATGCTTTGCCTTATAGCGAACAGACTTAACTTTAAATACGGCATATTATCAAATTCCATCATTCCCGCGCAGGCGGGAATCCATCGTAAAACTTGAGAAACCTTGATTTGAAAAACAGTTTCTGAATTTCAAAAACGGATTCCCGCCTACGCAGGAATGAAGACAACCGGTAAATTGCGTGTCGAAAATAAAGTCATTCAGCTACATTTCTGAACGAATCCGCATTCAGTCGGACAACTGCCGCTTCAAAAACCAATCGCCGAACGGCCAGTCCACGCTGTCGAGCAGGTTTTTGGTAATCAGACCAAGCTCGGTATCGCCTTCGATTTGCAGTTTGCGGTTGAAAAACAGGGTATCCGGGTCTTCCTCGCGCATCATCATCCGCATGAAGTCGATGCCGTTGGCGGCAAGGCGCAAATCGGGCGTGCCGAAGAAATCCGCGTCGATGAATTTTTCGGCATTGGCGGTAAAGCGCACCTTGATGCCCGCGTCCAATACGTCAATTTCGAAGGTTCGGCCGTCAAACAGGCTCATGTCGGCGGGCAGCAATCCGCGTTTGAGCATGGTGTTGAGGGCAAAAACCAAAGCGAAACGCGGCGGCCTGCCCGGTAATTTACCGCCGATTTTTCCCGCCCATGCGGGCAATACGATTTCAGGCAACGCCATAATATTCCTCCTTCACGGCTTCGATACCCGGCTGGCCGTGCCAATAGCCGTCCACCAGCGTGCCGGTGGTCAATCTTTCCAATTCGGGCAGCGCATCCGCCAGGGCGGTTTTGCCGTCCAATACATCGCGGTGGATACGGACGATTTCCGCCATGCCGTGCATCTGCGGCGACAGGCGCAGCATGTTCACGCCGATTTGCCGCAAATCCTCATGGTGTGGCAGCAGGTTTTGGCAGCCGTAAGACATGGTTTGGATGCCGTTGATGGTTAAAAACGGCTTGCCCTCACGGGTATTCATATCCATACCTTGCTCGTAATCCAAACAGCGGAATTCGCAGCCGTCTTTGTTCAGGTTGTAATGCCGCGCGGTAAAGCAGCGCGACGAATAGGCAAGCGGCATTTTGCCCCAAGCAAACAATTCCGTTTCGATGTCGTCTGAAGCCTTGATGATTTCAGCAACTTTGTCGCGACTCAACTCGGACGGCGCAATCCAGCGGTATACGCCCAGTTTTTGGAAAAGCGCCAGCGTGCTTTCGTTGTAAATGTTCAGGCTGGCGCCGGCGACAAACGGAATGCCGTGTTCGCGCGCCAGTTTGACCGCGCCCATGTCGTTGGCTTCGACTTTGAATTTGTCCTGTCCGGTGATTTTGCGTAGGCGTTTCAAGTCGGATTCGCTCTCAAGCAGAACCTGCGACGAAAGGATAATTTCCTTGCCGCTTTCCGCCAAATCTTGCGCCAGGCTGACCCAGTCGGCAAAACGCATTTTCTGGCGGCGCGAACACACCACTTCGCCCAGATAAATGGTATCCACCGGCGCATCCAGCATGGAAGCGTAAAATTCCAGCAGCGCTTCCTTCTGCCAGAAAAACAAAACCGGCCCCAACGATAGTTTCATCGGATTCATTTTCCCTCCCCCTTATTTCCACGGACGGCTGTATGCGCCCAAGGTCGTCTGATGCCCTTCCGAAACCTTGCTCAGCGCGTTGTTCCACACCGGATTGACTTTGAAATGCGCCGGATCGGCAGCGGCCGCATCCAAAGCCTGCCGCAGCGATTTGGTTACCTGCGCCGTGTACATCGGGCTGCGCTGGCGGCCTTCGATTTTGATGGCGGACACGCCGATTTTGATGAGTTCGGGCAGCATTTCCAAAACGTTCAGGCTGGTCGGCTCTTCCAGCGCGTAATAGGTTTCGTCGTTTACCTCGAAACGGCCTTTGCACAAAGTCGGATAGCCTGCCGGTTCGTCCGGTTTGTACTGGTCGATTAACACTTGGTTCAGCCGCACGTTCATGCGGTCGGGTAACTGCTCCCAGCGCACCGCCTTCGCCGGCGAACACACGCCCTGCATATTCGGCGATTCGCCCGTCGCGTAACTCGACAAAATGCAGCGTCCTTCCACCATCACGCACAGACTGCCGAAACCGAACACTTCGATTTCCACATCCGTATTGTCAATCACATGTTTGACCTGATCGACCGTCAAAACGCGCGGCAGCACGGCACGGCGGATACCGAACAGCTCCTTCATCATATTGATGGCTTCGTAATTGGTCGCCGAACCTTGCACCGACATGTGCAGCCTCAAATTAGGATGACGCTCGGCGGCATAAGCCATAATCGCAGGATCGGCAACGATTATCGCGTCCGCCCCCAGTTGCACCGCCGTATCGACAGCCCGATGCCACCGCTCGATTTGCCCCGCCTGGGCAAAAGTATTGATGGCCATCAGCACATTGCGGCCGCGCGCATGGGCGTAAGCCACCCCTTCCTGCGCCGATTTCATATCGAAATTCAGCCCCGGAAAATTGCGCGCATTCGTCGCATCTTTCAGCCCCATATAAACCGTGTCCGCGCCATTGTCCACCGCCGTCTTCAAAGCAGGCAGATTACCGGCGGGACAAACCAACTCAGGGATTTTCGGCATTTTGCGTTCCTCGACTCTTGCAGTTTGTTATTCAAAAATCAATATCTAGTATGATTTCGGGTATTTTAGAGATTTGGACACAAGATATTATGATTTAAATCAATTGTGAAATCAGGTTTGGATAGCGTATGTTTTAGTTAACATAATTTAACTATGTTAAATATCAAGTTAATCAGCGGGTTAACTTTTCTAGCTTGATAATATGAGATTAGTTATTATCTATTAAATTTACAGATTTTTACAATAAAAGGTCGTCTGAAACCTGTTTCAGACGACCTTTATCTAAGCGAGAGGCAGACGGCTGCTTGCTTTGAAATTCAAAGTAAAATTGCGTTTGCTGCCATATTCATCCGCCGTCTCAAACCCGTTTTGCCGCATCAACTCGCGTAATTCGGTGCGGCTCGGTTTATCGGGGTCGCCTGCTGTTTCGGAAACCGACAGCAGCCCGTCAGGACGAAGCAGCCTGCGGAACTCTGCCAAATATTCGGCTTGGTTGGCGACTTCGCCCAACACGGTAATCAGCACAATGCGGTCAAACGATTGGTCGGGAAAATCAAAATGCGTGCCGTCGCACAGATAATAATCCACATTTTCGATATGCCGACGACGCAAACGTTTTTCCGTATACGCCAACATTTCCGGCTGTATATCCGCCGCCACCAATCGTCCTTGCGGAACTGACTGCGCCAGTGTCGGGCTGAAATAACCCGCCCCGCAGCCCACTTCTAAAATGCGGTGGTGCGGCGCAAGGTGTAGCCGTTGCACGATTTGTTGCGGCGAAAGTGCCCAGTTGCGCAAAGGAATCAGCAGCGTGAACGCAAGCTGATGCGGGAAGATTTTGCCTTTTTGCGTAAGTCCCTGCCAAATGCTTTTGAGCGTCTTAAACATAAGGATTCCTTTGGGTAATGTTGTTTTGCATTGTGCCTGCACAATATACAGTATAAAAATAGTGTGCGTTTTTTCCAATCATCACAAAAAGCAGCCTGCACTTCGATTTTTGAAAGTTCAGGCTGCTTTTTATATAAAGAGGTCGTCTGAAAATAGATTTCAGACGACCTTTGATATTCAGTTCCGTTGGATATATAACCCAAACTACGGTTGCTTACCATTAAATGAACACATCGCCTTATGCCAAAAAACCATCACGATTGCCGCCGCAATGATGATGATTCCGTATGGAATCATACCATTGCCGTTTTCATATGCCGCCCGTCCGCCCGGAAAGCCCGTACGCGCGGTATTGGCAACCGTGTGGCATGCAATCAATACAAATACCGAACCGTCGCTGCCGTTATACAGCCATACATAGATAATTCTCACGGCAACCGTCCCTACCAGCCCCCATGCGATCAGTTCGGCAGATTGCCCCACGGTAATCATGGACGGCAAATGCCACAATGCCCACGGCACCCCGATAATCAGCGCCGTAACGAGCGGGGTAAAACGCCGTTGCAGACTTTCCGTAGCGTAGGCGGCATAGCCCAATTCCTCGGCAACTGCCGCGATAAAGAACATGACGAACGCACCGGCAAGCGGCGCAAACGATACGGATAAGGCAGGTATGGTTTGTCCTGTTTGGCGTATCGCGACATAAGTCAGCAGATAAAGCAGAGGAAAAATCAGTATTGCCGTCCAAAAATAGGCAGAATGCTTGATCCGCCCGTAATCAAACACACGGCCAAACAGTCCACGCACCGCCGCCATTCCGCCCTCGCGATAACGCAGCAACGCGGCGGCAATCGTCGGAGTGAGTGCCGCGCCGATGTCGGTCAGCGGCAGATTATCAGGCAGGGGACTGTGTTTGAGAAACAAAGACAGCAGCCAAAACGGCGCACTCAAAGCGTACACTAGCAGAAAGTATTGCCACGGATACGAATAACCGGCTGTCGGTTTTTCTGAAGAGGGGTTCTGCATGTTATTCCTGTTTGTTCAGTCAATAAGTTGGCGGGGAAGCCGGTACGGCTTGCTACATAATGTACAGTATAAAAATATTGCGCATTTTTTTCTAATTATTATAAAAAGCAGCCTGCACTTCGATTTTTGAAAGTGCAGGCTGCTTTCGATAGAGAGAGGTCGTCTGAAAATTATTTTTCAGACGACCTTTGATATTACAAGTAATATGAGGATTTCGTTGGACCATGAACCAAGCTGCATTTGCTGCCGACTGGATTACGACATGGTTTGAAATCATTCGGTAGCAACAAAAACCGCGTGCGTGCGTACCGTACACACTCTACACCTCAATCTTAAGGTTTGCGTCGCCCGCAGGGAGGGTGTGGGGCGTAGCCACGCACGCGGTTGACAGGGGTGCGGGCTACGGCTTGCTGAAAATGGGAAATGGCGTTTTCAGGCTGCCTAATAACAGAATAAATATATTACTTATCCAACAACCTTTTTTTAATTTCTTTACTCACCAATTTGGCTCGCTCCTCAAAAAAGGTATCATAATCATCATCCCAAATACCAAATTTTTCTAAATCAGGAATTAAATGGGTCTTCATTGTTTGATCTAATTCATCATTTTCTTGTTGGAATTTTTTCATGTATTTAGACGGTTTTTGTGCTCCAATTTCTCTTTTATTCAAGAAGTCATCCACAATAGTAATATTAAGAATATGATTGATATAGAACTCTTCTGCTCCTTGTTTATTCAGATATGATTTAGGGAAAAAGTGGTGGTAATTTTTGCTATTTGCCTGTTTTAACCAGTCATTTCCAATATTAATATTGGCATTATTGCTAAATGATTTTGGTTGCTGGTAGGCATAAATACATAAGATTGCTTTAATATAGCTTTTCCCAGCACTAAACCATCCATTTTCTTCAATGGCTGCTTCTGAGCTATCAACATCCCAATCATAATTAGGTTTCTCATTTTTAATAATTTTATTAATTCTTTTTATATCTTGTGCTAGCTTACTTTCAACCGCTGAGGAATATCGCTCTGCCAACGCACATCGCCAGAAAAAATCTTGTAGATATTTGGCTTGCTCTTTTGATGGTTTGGCATTCGGTTCTTTATAGAAAAAGTAAGAAAATGGAACAAGTAATGCGTTATAGGGTAATAATTGAGATACTGGAATGCGATAACTACTACGGAAGTAATCCACGGCATTTTTCACAGCTTCGACTAAATCATTCCACGTATCGATAAATTTTTGGCGAGGAATTTTTAAAATATCATGTCTTGTGCATTCATCTTGCAAAATTAACGACATAATTTGTAGGATAGAAGCATCAGATATGGTTTCGTATCCAACTTCACTTAATTCTTCTAGCAATTTTTCAAATTTTTCAGACAAGTCAAAATTTTGTTTTTCATCAAAAGTTTTTGCAACCATAATTTCAAATAGCGTAAGAGATTTTCCTCCTGTGTTAATCCGAGTGAAAACCTCAGTTGCAATTTCTATTGGTGCTTCTTTAAATTGGACAATAGAAAACTCATAAGTCTTGATACTATTTCTGTATTTATCTATTTTGCCAACATGGCTAGCATATTCTGAAACCAATTTTACTAAATCAGCATTAAGTAAATCTAGAATACTAATGTAATTGGTAGCATCTAATTTTGATACATCAGTAATAACAATATCTTGATTGTAATCGGCTGTTAGGTCAATATAAATTTTTGAAAAGTTATCTTCTTTGTTATCACGTTTAATACTTGCACCACGCAAACAAGCAAATAAACTAGTCAAACGTTGTTGTCCATCTAAAACATAATCAACGTATTCCCCATCTTCGCTATTGGGTAATGTGATATTGCCCAAGTTACGCACGGAACGCAGCTGTTCTTTCGTGCGCCAGAAAATAAATGTTCCTATGGGATACCCTTTGATAATACTATCCATCAGTTTGGCAGAATCAGAAACTGACCAAACAAAATTTCTTTGAAATTGTGGAATTTTAATTTGCCCTTTTTCAATTTCTTGTAAAAGTGATGGATAAGATTGACTTGAAGGTTTAGGTAGATACATTTTTGTCTCCATGAAGATAAAAATAAAATTTTTAAACAGGCAGCCTGAAAACCAATTTCCCATTTTCAGGCTGCCTTTCTACATCAAGCCAGCTTCGCACCAACCCAATCTTTCGCGCTATTCAGCATTTCAGGCAGTTTCGCAGCATCCGTCCCCCCGGCCTGTGCCAAATCCGGTCTGCCGCCGCCTTTGCCGCCGACTTGTTCGGCTGCGAACTTGACCAAATCGCCGGCTTTCACTTTGTTTGTCAGCGGTTTGGATACGCCGGCGCACAGGGAGACTTTGCCGTCGTTTACTGCCGCCAAAAGAATCACGGCGTTGTCGGATTTGCCGGTTAAATCGGTAACGATTTCGCGCAGGGCGGCTGCGTCGGCTTCGATTTGGGCGGCGACGAGTTTGGCTGCGCCCAAGTCTTTGGCGTTGTCCAAGAGTTTGGCGCCTGCGTGGACGGCGAGTTCGGCTTTGGCTTTTGCCAACTCTTTTTCCAAGGCTTTGGTGTTTGCGGCGTTGGCTTGGATTTTGGCGAGTACGTCTTTTTCGGTTTGGGCTTTGACTTCGGCGATGATGTTTTTCACCAAACTTTCTTGGTTTTGCGCCCATGCCAGCGCGGCAAGGCCGGTGATGGCTTCTACGCGGCGGATGCCTGCAGCGATGCCGCCTTCGCTGATGATTTTGAAGAAGCCGATGTCGCCGGTGCGGGCGACGTGGGTGCCGCCGCACAGTTCGGTGGAGTAGTCGCCCATGGTGATGACGCGGACGAAGTCGCCGTATTTTTCGCCGAAGAGCATCATTGCGCCGGATTTTTGCGCGTCTTCAATGGACATGGTTTCCACTTTGACGGGCACGTTGGCGATAATCGCGGCGTTGACGCGGCGTTCGACTTCGGCGATTTCTTCCGCGCTGATGCCTTGCGGATGGGAGATGTCGAAGCGGGTCAGCTCGGCGTTTTGCAGGCTGCCTTTTTGTTCGACGTGCGTGCCCAAAACATCGCGCAGGGCTTTGTGCATCAGGTGGGTAACGCTGTGGTTGCGCATGATGCTGTCGCGGATGTCGTTGTCGATTTCGGCGGATACGGCATCGCCGACTTTCAGACGGCCTGATACGACCGCGCCGAATTGTCCGTGTACGGCGGCTTTGATTTTCTGCGTGTCTTCGACGCGGAAGCGGTTTTCGCCTGCGAAGATAAAGCCCACATCGCCGACTTGGCCGCCGCTTTCGGCGTAGAACGGGGTTTGTTCCAAAACGACCACACCTGCTTCGCCTGCCTGGAGTTCGTCCACGGCTTCGCTGCCTTTGTATAAGGCGATGATTTTGGTGTCTTGGCTGCGTTTTTCGTAGCCTGTGAACTCGGTGTCCGCGCCTGTGTAGTCCAGTTGCGCGTTGGCTTTGAAATTTTGCGCGGCGCGGGCGCGGGCGCGTTGGGCTTCCATTTCGCGGTTGAAGCCTTCCTCGTCCAAATCGATATTGCGTTCGCGGCAGATGTCGGCGGTCAAATCGTAGGGGAAGCCGTAGGTGTCGTAGAGTTTGAAGATGATTTCGCCGTCTAATTTGTTGCTACCTTTGGTCAAGGCGTTTTCCAGCAAAGCCATGCCGGTTTCCAAAGTTTGGGCGAAGCGGCTTTCTTCGTTTTTCAGGGCTTCTTCGATTTGTGCTTGTTTTTCTTTCAACTCAGGATATGCGTCGCCCATCGCTTTCACCAAATCAGGTACGAGCTTGTAGAAAAATGCCTGTTTCTGACCGAGTTTATAACCGTGGCGCACGGCGCGGCGGATGATGCGGCGCAGTACATAGCCGCGGCCTTCGTTGGACGGCATCACGCCGTCGGCAATCAGGAAGGAGCAGGAGCGGATGTGGTCGGCAACGACTTTCAGGCTCGGTTCGTCCATGCTGAACGGCGCGCCGGTTTCGCGGGCAACGGCTTTGAGCAGGTCTTGGAACAGGTCGATTTCGTAGTTGCTGTGAACGTGCTGCATCACGGCCGCCATGCGCTCCAAGCCCATGCCGGTATCGACGGACGGTTTGGGCAGCGGGTTCATGTTGCCTTGCTCGTCGCGGTTGAACTGCATGAATACGCAGTTCCAAATTTCAATCCAACGGTCGCCGTCTTCTTCGGGGCTGCCGGGAATGCCGCCCCAAATTTCTTCGCCGTGGTCATAAAAAATTTCGGAACACGGGCCGCAGGGGCCAGTGTCGCCCATCTGCCAGAAGTTGTCGGACGCGTATTTTGCGCCTTTGTTGTCGCCGATGCGGACGATGCGCTCGGCAGGCATACCGATTTCGTTCAGCCAGATGTTGTAGGCTTCGTCGTCTTCGGCATACACGGTCGCCAAGAGTTTTTCTTTGGGGATGTTCAGCCATTCGGGGGAAGTGAGGAATTCCCAAGCGAAGTGGATCGCGTCGCGTTTGAAGTAGTCGCCGAAGGAAAAGTTGCCCATCATTTCAAAGAAGGTGTGGTGGCGGGCGGTGTAGCCGACGTTTTCCAAGTCGTTGTGCTTGCCGCCGGCGCGTACGCATTTTTGCGCGGTGGTGGCTCGGTTGTAAGCGCGTTTGTCGAAGCCGAGGAACACGTCTTTAAACTGGTTCATGCCGGCGTTGGTAAACAGCAGCGTCGGGTCGTCGTGCGGCACGAGCGAGGAAGAGCGGACGATGGTGTGGCCTTTGGATTCGAAGAATTTTAGGAATTTTTGGCGTAGTTCGGAGGTTTTCATGATGTTTCGATGTCTCTACTAAAAAGGTTTCAGACGACCTTCCCGGCCGTATGTAATTGTGAAAAGAAAATGGGTGCTATATTACCGCAAAACCTTGTTTCTAGCTATTGAATCAGGGACTTTCAGACGACCTTCCGACTATTGCCTCAATGGAAATTGCTATCAGATAGTGCGTGCCTGATTTATAATCCCTTACTTTCCCTTCCACCCGATATGCAAGGAATGATAATGACCAAACATCTGCCACTTATCGCCCTAACCGCCGTCATGCTCGCCGCCTGCGGAGGTTCAGACAAGAATGCCTCCGATAAAGCGGGTCAGGCGGGAAACCAAAATGTATTGAGGATTTACAACTGGTCGGAATACGTCGATCCTGAAACCGTTGCCGATTTTGAAAAGAAAAACGGTATCAAGGTAACTTACGACGTGTACGACAGCGATGAGACGCTGGAAAGCAAAGTATTGACCGGAAAATCGGGCTACGACATCGTCGGCCCATCCAATACCTTCGTCGGCAGGCAGATTAAGGCGGGGGCTTATCAAAAAATCGACAAATCCCTGATTCCCAACTATAAAAACCTCAATCCCGAACTGATGAAGCTGATGGAAGGCGTCGATCCGAGCCACGAATACGCCGTTCCGTTTTATTGGGGAACGAATACCTTCGCCATCAATACCGAGCGCGTGAAAAAAGCCTTAGGCACGGACAAACTGCCGGACAACCAATGGGATTTGGTGTTCAACCCCGAATACACATCCAAGCTCAAACAATGCGGCATCAGCTACTTGGACAGCGCGGCGGAAATCTATCCTATGGTGTTGAACTACATGGGTAAAAACCCCAACAGCAACGATACCGAAGACATCAAAGCAGCAACCGAGTTGCTCAAGAAAAACCGTCCCAACATCAAACGCTTTACCTCGTCCGGCTTCATCGACGACTTGGCGCGCGGCGACACCTGCGTCACCATCGGTTTCGGCGGCGACTTGAACATCGCCAGACGGCGCGCCGAAGAAGCAGGCGGCAAAGAAAAAATCCGCGTCATGATGCCCAAAGAAGGCGTAGGGATTTGGGTGGACTCCTTCGTTATCCCGAAAGATGCGAAGAACGTCGCCAACGCCCATAAATACATCAACGACTTTCTCGACCCCGAAGTCGCCGCGAAAAACGGCAATTTCGTTACCTACGCCCCTTCCAGCAAACCCGCACGCGAATTGATGGAAGCCGAGTTCAGGGACGACCGCACCATTTTCCCTAGCGACGAAGATTTGAAAAACAGCTTCATCATGGTTCCTATCCAGCCCACCATTTTGAAATTCATGGTCCGCCAATGGCAGGGCGTGAAAGCCGGTAAATAATTTGATACGGATGGATTAAAGGTCGTCTGAAAACTTGAAATAGAGGTTTTCAGACGACCTTTTGTTTGGGTTTTACAGCAATCCTTCTATCGGCAGGATGGAGAGGATTTTAGAGGTAACGCGTTTCCAAAATTTGGCTTCCGGCTCGGTGGAGTAGGTTTTTTGAGTGGTGGGGTCGTACCAGTGAAGTTTGTTGTATTTGTCGAGGGTGACCTGATAGGCGTATTTGGGGGTGGTATTGACGAGGGTGCGCTGCATTTCGCCTGCGATTTTGGGACTTTCGAGGACGACGCCCATTTCGGTGTTGAGTCTGGCAGAGCGCGGGTCGAGATTGAATGAGCCGATGAAGACGCGTTTTTCGTCCACGATGAAGGTCTTGGCGTGCAGGCTGGTAGCGGAGCTGCCGGTCAAGCCGCGGTCTTTGGTGGTGGGGACGGCGTGGTTGGGTTGCAGCTCGTAGAGTTTGACACCGGCTTTGAGCAGGGGTTTGCGGTATTTGACGTAGCCCGAATGGACGGCAGCGACATCGGTTGCTTGGAGTGAGTTGGTCAGGACGGTGACGTCTACGCCGTATTTGACGAGTTGGTCAAGCGCGCGCACGCCTGATTTGGTGGGAACGAAATAGGGCGAAACGAGATAAACGCTTTTTTCGGGCGTTTTCAGGGCGTCCTGCATGCGGTCAAAAATGGGCGGTTTGTGGCGGTCGCGGTCCAGCCCTTTGGCGGGATCGTCGCTGATCAGGCGGGTATGGACGCTTTGCCAGTCTATGCTGTTGCTCTGCATTTTTTTATAGAGTTCGGAATTTTCGATGTTGCTGCGGTAACGGCTGAGGGTTTCGTTTTTGTCTTTGTCGTTGTAACCCAGCTCTTGAAAGCCTTTTTCGATATCGCCTTTTTTGATGATGCTGGCGACAGTGTAGGAGGAATGGCTTGCCCAATAGCGGTCGAAGTCTTGGGAAACTTCGGGCACGACGCGGCCGGTGGCGAGGATGTCGAGGTCGGCAAAGATGGTGTCTTCACCGACTTTGAAATATTCGTCGCCGATATTGCGCCCGCCGAGGATGGTGGCGC
The DNA here is from genome assembly GCF_982712965.1 of Neisseria flava. Lineage (NCBI taxonomy): Bacteria > Pseudomonadati > Pseudomonadota > Betaproteobacteria > Neisseriales > Neisseriaceae > Neisseria > Neisseria flava. The sequence continues at coordinate 44,775 of NZ_CEXQBZ010000114.1, forward strand.
GGTTGTCGGCGGTAAAGGATTTGTTGTGCATCCGGCGGTTGAGACGCGGGAAGTCGGTCAAATAGCCGAGCGCGCGCCATTTGCGGCGGACGAAGGGGTTGAACAGGCGGATTTCGATATTGGGATGGCTGTCGAGGGCGAGCAGGACGTTGTCCAGCCCGTTGGTGTTGTTGTCGTCAAGTAGCAGTCGCACGCGTACGCCGCGTTCGGCGGCACGGTGGATCAGGTTGAACATGAGCTTGCCGGAGAGGTCGTTGTGCCAGATGTAGTATTGGAGGTCTAGGGTGTGGTCGGCGACTTCAATCAGGGCGGCGCGGGCGACGAAGGCTTCGTGTGCGTCGTTGAGCAGATAGACATTGGAAATATCGCCGCTGGTTTTGGCAGTGGCGGTATTGAGCAGGGCATCCATGCGTGGGGCGGAACGGATGTCCAGATAGTGGCTCTCAGGGCGCTCTTCCAGTGAGGGCAGACCGGCGCAACCTGTTAGAAAAACCGGAAGCATAAGGATGAGATGGATTTTTTTCATTCTTGAGGGTGTTTCAGACGACCTTCTGCGCTAAAACGGTATTTTTATTTAGAAGGGTCGTCTGAAAAGAAGTTCGATGTTTATACGGTTCGCATTTTAACCGAGAAAAAAGCCGGCCGGATTGCTTTTTCAGGTCAGCTTCGTGTTTAAACATGGACGTTGTCGATTTCGGCGTACCGTTTTGCTTTTTCTTCCTTACTTAAAAACGAGGCTTTGAACGAGTTTTTGCACAATGTGCGGATGTCTGCTTCATTCAAACCCAATGCATCGGCAAGTTCGATGAAATTTTGGTTGAGGTAGCCGCCGAAATAGGCGGGGTCGTCTGAATTGACGGTAACCAATACGCCACGCTCAAGCATACGACGCAGGTTGTGTCGGGACAGGTCGCTGACGACTTTGAGTTTGAGGTTGCTCAATGGACAGACGGTCAGGGGCATTTGTTCGGCAATCAGAAGTTGCATAAGGGTTTCGTCTTCTTCGGAGCGTACGCCGTGGTCGATGCGGACGACTTTCAGTAAATCCAACGCTTCCCAAACGTATTCGGGCGGGCCTTCTTCGCCGGCATAGGCGACAGCGGGAAAGCCTTGTGCGCAGGCTTGGGCGAAGACGCGCTCGAATTTTGAAGGTGGGTTGCCGAGTTCGCCCGAATCCAGTCCGATGCCGTCGATATGTCGTCTGAAAGGCTGCGCTTGGGCAAGCGTTTCAAACGCGGATTCTTCGCTCAAATGCCGCAGGAAACACATAATCAGCCTGCTGGAAATACCCCATTTTTCCTGCGTTTCCAGGCGGGCGCGGGTAATGCCGTTGATGACGGTTTCAAACGCTACGCCGCGCGCAGTATGGGTTTGCGGGTCGAAGAAGATTTCAGTGTGGACGACGTTGTCCTCGCGGCAGTGGGCGAAATAAGCGGTGGTCAGGTCGTAGAAATCCTGTTCGTGGAGCAAGACCGCCGCTGCTGCGTAGTAAATATCAAGGAAGGACTGGAGGTTGTGAAAATCGTAAGCGCGGTGCACGGCGTCCACATCCGCATAGGGAATGGAAACGCCGTTGCGTTCGGCGATGGCGAACATCAATTCCGGCTCGAACGTGCCTTCGATATGGACATGCAATTCGGCTTTAGGCCGGGCGCGGATTAAGGCGTGGACGGACATGGACGGTACTCGCTCGGTCAATAATGGCGGCGGCGGAAGAAGAACATTCCTTCGCTGTCCACTTCAAGGATATAGCGGCCGTTTTGAACGGCGGCATAACCGCTTTTACCCGCCTGATACGGTTGCAGGGCGGCATGAGAGAGGAGGTAGCCGGTCAGTTTGCCGCTATCTTCGGCGATGTTGCCGACCAGTTTGGCAAATAAGGCATGGCATTTGCCGTTTTCAGTCCAGCCCAAAGGCTCGCCTTTGTCGCCGGTTTCCATACATTTGCCGCTGATGACTTCCAAATCGTTGGGGTGGTTGCCGATCAGCCGGATGACGTTTTGTTCGGACAAGCCGTTAATCGGATAGCTGATTTGTTTTTTGTTGTCGTTGGTTTTGCCTTCGCTGCTTTGTCCTAAGTCTAAGCCTGCGATGGCGTTGTCGTCGATGTATTTGACTTTAAATACGGGCTTTGGCGCGGCTTCGGCGGCATTTTGTGCAGGCTCGGCAGGGGCTTCGGATTTGCCGCAGGCTGCGAGCAAAAGGGCGGATAAGAGAATTGGAAAGGCTTTCATCGGATATTCCTTGTTCTAAACAGGAAAAGGTCGTCTGAAATATATAGTGGATTAACTTTAAACCAGTACGGCGTTGCCTTGCCTTGCCATACTATCTGTACTGTCTGCGGCTTCGTCGCCTTGTCCTGATTTAAATTTAATCCACTATAAGCAGACTGCTTTTTCAGACGACCTTTTGAGATTTACTTCAATGGGCGGATGCCGACGGCGTCGCGTACTTGGTTCAGCAGTTCGCGCGCTTCTTTGCGCGCTTTGGTGGCACCTGCCTGCAGGATGTCTTCGATTTGCGAAGGATTGGCGGTCAGCTCGTTGTAGCGTTCGCGCGGTTCTGCCAGCTCGGCGTTGATTTTGGCGGCCAAGAGTTTTTTGGCTTCGCCCCATGCCAAGCCTTCGGCAAGCATTTGCGTGAACGCTGCGGTTTCAGACGGCGTGGAGAAGGCTTTGTAGATTTCAAACAAGGGGCTTTCGTCGGGTTGTTTCGGCTCGCCCGGCTCTTTCATGTTGGTGATGATTTTGTTGACCGATTTTTGGGTTTTCTTGTCGTTTTCCCAAAGCGGAATGGTGTTGCCGTAGGATTTGGACATTTTGCGTCCGTCCAAGCCGACCAAGAGTTCGACGTTTTCGTCGATTTTCACTTCGGGCAGGGTGAAGACTTCTTTGAAGCGGTGGTTGAAGCGGCCGGCGATGTCGCGCGCCATTTCGACGTGTTGGATTTGGTCGCGGCCGACGGGCACTTCGTTGGCGTTGAACATGAGGATGTCGGCGGTCATCAGGATGGGGTAGCTGTACAGACCCATTTCTACACCGTGATCGGGGTCTTCCTGATTGTTTTCAACATTTGCCTGCACGGCGGCTTTATAGGCGTGGGCGCGGTTCATCAGACCTTTGGCGGTGATGCAGGTCAGAATCCAGTTCAATTCCATCACTTCGGGAATGTCGCTTTGGCGGTAGAAGGTGGTGCGTTCGGGGTCGAGTCCGCAGGCAAGCCAAGTGGCGGCAACGGCTTGGGTGGATTGGTGAATCATCTCCGGCTCGTGGCATTTGATGATGCCGTGGTAGTCGGCGAGGAAGAGGAAGGATTCGGTATCGGGGTTTTGCGCCGCGCGGACGGCGGGGCGGATGGCGCCGACGTAGTTGCCCAGATGCGGGATGCCGGTGGTGGTTACGCCTGTGAGGACGCGTTTCTTGCTCATGGGGATATCCTTAATGGCTCAAGGTCGTCTGAAATGAAATAGGGATTGATTATACCTGATTCCCAACGAGTTTTCAGACGACCTTTTTATAGTGGGCATATCGACTTATTCACAGCTTTTTCTGATTTAATCTATTTTAAAAACAGATTGATACTATATTTTTTAATATTTTGGTAAATTTTCTCTTGAGTTATCCACAGGCGGCACTATATAGCGTTTATTAGAAAGATATTCGTTTCAGAAGAAAGGAAACCTAAAGATGAGATTCGACAAATTAACCGCCAAATTCCAACAAGCCCTTGCAGAAGCTCAGAGTTTGGCGTTGGCTGCGGACAGCAGCTATCTGGAAGCAGGCTTCGTGCTGAAAGCCCTGCTTGACGACCAAAACAGCGGAGCCGCCGCGCTCTTGGCTCATGCGGGCGTGAATGTGCCGCAGGTGAAGCAGCGTTTGCAGCAGCATTTAAACAGCCTGCCGAAAGTGTCCGGTCAGGGCGGCGATATTCTGCCCAGCCGCGAATTGCAGGCAGTGTTGAACCTGATGGACAAAGCGGCAACCAAACGCGGCGATGCCTATATCGCCAGCGAACTTTTCCTGCTTGCCTTGGTGCAGCAGAACGATGCGACCGGCAAAATCCTGAAAGAAGCCGGTGCGACCGAACAAAACATCAATGCCGCGATTGACGCGGTACGAGGAGGACAAAACGTGAACGACGCTAATGCCGAAGACCAACGCGATGCGCTGAAAAAATACACGCTCGACCTGACCCAGCGCGCCCGCGACGGCAAACTTGACCCCGTTATCGGCCGCGATGACGAAATCCGCCGCGCGATTCAGGTATTGCAACGCCGCACTAAAAACAACCCCGTGCTGATCGGTGAGCCGGGTGTGGGTAAAACCGCCATTGTCGAAGGTTTGGCGCAACGCATCGTCAATGGCGAAGTGCCTGAATCCCTGCGCAACAAACGCTTGTTAGTTTTGGATTTGGCGGCATTGATTGCCGGCGCGAAATACCGCGGCGAATTTGAAGAACGCTTGAAAGGCGTGTTGAACGACTTGGCGAAAGACGATGGCAACACCCTGATTTTCATCGACGAAATTCATACTTTGGTCGGCGCGGGCAAAACCGACGGCGCGATGGACGCGGGCAATATGTTGAAACCGGCTTTGGCACGCGGTGAACTGCATTGCATCGGCGCGACCACCTTGGACGAATACCGCCAATACATCGAAAAAGACGCGGCACTCGAACGCCGTTTCCAAAAAGTATTGGTCGGTGAACCTAGCGTGGAAGACACCATTGCCATCCTGCGCGGTTTGCAGGAACGCTATGAAATCCATCACGGCATCGACATTACCGACCCCGCCATTGTTGCCGCCGCAGAGTTGAGCGACCGCTACATTACCGACCGCTTCCTGCCCGATAAAGCGATTGATTTGATTGACGAAGCCGCCAGCCGCATCAAAATGGAGCTGGACAGCAAACCCGAGCAGATGGACAAACTCGACCGCCGCATCATCCAGCTCAAAATGGAAAAAATGCACGTTGCCAAAGAAAGCGACGACGCCAGCAAAAAACGTTTGGAACTGATAGACGAGGAAATCGACGGTCTGCAAAAAGAATACGCCGATTTGGACGAAATCTGGAAAGCCGAAAAAGCCGCGTCTTCCAGCACCGCCGACATCAAGAAACAGATGGACGACATCAAAGTCAAAATCGAGCAGGCCAAACGCCAAGGCGACTTCGCCCGCGCGTCCGAACTCGAATACGGCGAGTTGCCGAAATTGGGTGCGCAGTTGCAGGCGGCGGAAAGCAACCCCGACGGCAAAAAACAAAACAAACTTTTCCGTACCGAAGTCGGCGCAGACGAAGTGGCTGAAATCGTATCGCGCATGACCGGCATTCCCGTATCCAAAATGATGGAAGGCGAACGCGATAAATTGTTGAAAATGGAAGAAGTATTGCACCGCCGCGTGGTCGGTCAAGACGAAGCCGTGCGTGCCGTGTCCGACGCCATCCGCCGCAGCCGCTCAGGCCTTGCCGATCCGAACAAGCCTTACGGCAGCTTCCTGTTCCTAGGCCCGACCGGCGTGGGCAAAACCGAGTTGTGCAAAGCCCTGGCAGGCTTCCTGTTCGACAGCGAAGACCACCTCATCCGTATCGACATGTCCGAATACATGGAAAAACACGCTGTTGCCCGCCTGATCGGCGCGCCTCCCGGTTATGTCGGCTACGAAGAGGGCGGCTACCTGACTGAACAAGTGCGCCGCAAACCGTACAGCGTGATTCTTTTGGACGAAGTGGAAAAAGCCCATCCCGACGTGTTCAACATCCTCTTGCAAGTATTGGATGACGGCCGCCTGACTGACGGACAAGGCCGCACCGTGGACTTCAAAAATACCGTCATCGTCATGACTTCCAACATCGGCAGCCAGCACATCCAACAAATGGGTACGCAGGATTACGAAGCCGTGAAAGAAGCGGTGATGGAAGAAGTGAAAGCCTACTTCCGCCCAGAAATGATCAACCGTATCGACGAAGTGGTCGTGTTCCACGGACTGGATCAGGAGAATATCCGCAACATTGCGAAAATCCAGCTCAAAGGCTTGGAAAAACGCCTAGAAGCGCAGCACCTGCACCTGAAAGTGGACGATGCCGCCTTGGATTTGATTGCCAAAGCCGGTTTCGACCCCGTGTACGGCGCACGTCCGCTCAAACGCGCTATCCAGTCGGAAATCGAAAACCCGCTGGCAAAAGCACTGCTCGAAGGCAAATACGCGCCCGAAAGCACGATTCATGTGAAAGAAGAGGGCGGCAAGCTGGTGTTTGCCTGATTTGAGCGCAGTTTGAGATAAAGTAATGAAAAAAGGTCGTCTGAAAACCTGATTACGGGTTTTCAGACGACCTTTCGTCTTAGGGTTTCGATATTTCACATCGGCAACGCGGTTTTATAAATTTTGCAAACGCTCGACCGAAGGGGCGTAGTAATATGCGCCTGATACAGCAGTAGAAAGATGCTTGAGCAGAAGGTCGGTTTTGCCGTCGGCATCGCCGAACATGTGCAAAAGCTGTACTTCGATGTTGTGCAGGGTGTGGCAGTAGGCAGTGAACATCAGGCCGTGTTCGCCGCTGATTTTGCCGAAGGGCAGACTGCGGCGGACGATTTTCAGACCCACGCCGTTTTCCTTCAGGTTGACGCGGCCTAAGTGCGAATCAGGCAGGCGAACGTCTTTGCTGAATTCTTCGTTGGCTTCTTTGCTGCGGCCGACGCTGGCTTCTTGTTCGGCAACAGGTACGGCATCCCATTTTTTCAGGTCGTGCAGGTATTTTTGCAGCAGGACGTAGCTGCCACCGGCATCGGGTCGGCCTTCGGGGATAATGGCGACATCGCGGACGTTTTCATCGCCTTGCGGATTTTCAGTGCCATCGACAAAGCCGTCCAGTCCGCGGTCTTCATACAGGCGCAGACCGTGTTCTTCGGTGGCGATGCTGATGCTGTCGCCGAACGCGGCAAAGACGGATTGGGCGAGCGCGTAGGCGGCGTTTTGGCGGTAGGCTTGGATGTGGATGTAAATATCGTGTTGGGTCGAAGGGGCAAGGCCGTTGCCCATGACGGGAAAAGGCTTGATTTCGCTGCCTTCTTCCGCGTGTCCGAACGCTTTCCATGCGTCGCTGCCGAAGGCGATGGTCATGCCTAAAATATCTTCGGGAAAGCGGGTTTTGAGTTTCTCCAAGGCTTCAAGCGAGCTTCGGCAGGTGGTTTTGATGTCGTCGTAGCGTCCGTCGCGAATGTCGGCTTCGATAAATATGCCAGCTTGGGCGTGGTCGGGAATGATGGCGGTTTGGGGGTGGTTCATTGCGTTTCCTTTCGGATTTTATGGAGTTTTTCAGGCGGTATTATAGCACTTAAGGTTTTCAGACGACCTCGTCTGAAAGGGGGATTATGATAGAATCCGCCGTTTGTGTTTTGATTTTCAACAGGTTCGCTTTATGTTTGGCACGATGTTTCTGATTATGATTGTATTGCTCCAACTTTTCACGTTCGGGCTGGGGCGTTCGTTGCAATGGCTGTTCGCGCCGGTGGTCGGGAAGGCGGGCAGGCGTTGGCTGATGGGCGTGTCGTATTTCGTGACCAACGGCTTGCTGGCGGGGCTTTTGTTGGAGTTGGGACATTTTATGTTCCGCATGATGGCGTTTTGGATGGTGTTGCTGCTGTTTGTGATGTATGCGGCACTGGCGACGTTTCTCCTGTTTCTGCTGTTGCGCAAATTCGTGGCAAGCCGGTCGCTGTCGCGCAGCCTGCGGCTGTTTGCGCCTCTGTTTGTGTTCGGCTTGATCGGCTTTGGGCTGTACAACGCCTATACGCCCGTCGTCCGTCATCAGACCATCGTGATTGATAAGAAAATGGACAAACCGCTGCGCATCGGCGTGGCAAGCGACCTGCACTTGGGGATTTTGTTCGGCGCGCGGCAACTGGATAAGCTTGTCGACATCATGAACCGCGAAAAAGTCGATTTAATCCTGTTGCCGGGCGATTTGATGGACGACAACGTCGATGCCTACCGCAAAGAGAATATGCAGCCGCATCTAGGTCGTCTGAAAGCGCCGCTGGGCGTTTACGCGACTTTGGGCAATCACGATATGTTCGGCGACAGCGCGCGCATCCGTCATGACCTCGAAGCGGCAGGCATTACCGTACTCGGCAATCAAGTGTTGCAACACGATGCGTTCCTGCTCGTCGGCCGCAATGATGATTTGGATCACGACCGTCCGTCTGTCGCGCAGTTGCTGGAAAACCACAATACCGACCAGCCTGTTTTACTAATGGACCACCGCCCGACCGAAGTCGAGGCGCACGCCACGCTGCCTATTGACGTTCAAGTTTCCGGCCATGTCCACAACGGTCAAATCGCGCCGGCAAACCTGATTGTGCGTACTTTATACCGTCTTGCCTACGGCTACGAGGAAATCGGCGGAAGACACTTTTTTGTTACGTCCGGCTACGGTTTCTGGGGGATTCCGCTGCGCTTGGGTTCGCAGTCGGAAGTGTGGGTGATTGATGTGAAGGGAAGTAATTTATTGAAATGAAGATATAAGGTGTATGAAAAAGGTCGTCTGAAGCAAAATTCGGACGGCCTTTTTTATGACTTATGGGCAAAAAAATCTATTTGGGCTATAATACCATCAAACTAAATCAACTCTGCGGATTGGTTTTCGTTCGCGAAAAATCTGCAAAATACTCAACACATTACTTCAATAAATAATCAAGGATGAGCATTATGGGAATCATTAGTCTTATTTTCATCGCCGTGATATTGGGCTTTCTGCTGATTAATTTCAAACAAAAGCTCAGCCGTTGTAAAAAAGATTACCAAGAATCTTTCGTTGCATTGCGTATCGCTTTGGCGTGTAGGCACCAGGCAGTCAGACATGTTTTAGATGCGTCAAAAATCTACTTGGGGCGCGAAGGTGGCGATATGGATAAAGGTTTGTTGTCCGCCTGTGGCGATGCAGAAGCGGTATTGAGCCAGGCATCCAAATCTTTTTCGCCGGAATCGCTCTCCCGCCTGTGCAATGCGGAAGCAGAATTAAACAAATTGCTCCGAAGCTTGCAAGAAGCTTTGGAAAAAAACTTAAAACAACGACCCGACGAAGGGTTGAAAAGCCAGCTTGAAATGCTGGATGCGGCTGAAAACGACGTTGTTTCCGCGCGCCGTGCTTACAACCGTTCCGCAGAACGCTACAACCGCATACTGAGAAAGTCCATGAGCGGAATTATTGCGAAAGTATTGGGTTATCATGTCAAAGCAAGCCTGATTAAATTTGAAGACAACAATGGCCCTCAAATGAGCAAACATTTACTCGCACGCTCGTAATCCTTGTTCGAAAGTATGACGAGTTTGGATGGGAACCCCTTTATTGTCATCATCCCTCGTGCAATAAAAAGGTCGTCTGAAAACCTGGAACATGGTTTTCAGACGACCTTTGTTTTTCAAAACGGAATCAACCGCCGCATGCGCCGCAGCAGCCGCCTTCGCTGTGGCCGCCGCGTTTTTCTTCGTTGTTGACTACGGGCAGCTCGACTTCTTCAGATTGTTCTTTTTTGTCTTCGGGCAGGTCGTTGACTTTGATTTTGTTTTCTTCTGACATTTTAGGCTCTCTTTAAAAAAGGGTGGAAAGGTGTGCCAAGATACCATCGGGCGGCGGATAAACCAAGTCGGATTTAAGATTTTTTGCGATTCGGTTTGATGAATCGCAAATCGTGCCGGGTTAGGATGGTTGATGTGCGGCTGATATGATGACGGGACGCTTGTTATAGTGGATTAACTTTAAATCAGGACAAGGCGACGAAGCCGCAGACAGTACAAATAGTACGGCAAGGCGAGGCAACGCCGTACTGGTTTAAAGTTAATCCACTATATCGCGTCCCGCTTGGGTTTTCAGACGGCCTTTGGGCATCAGTTCAGGCGGTTTTTCTTACCGAACCAGACAAAACCGATCGCACCCAAAACAATCATCGGAACGCTCAACCATTGTCCCATCGACAAGCCCAAGGTGAGCAGGCCGAGATAGTCGTCGGGCTGGCGGGCGTATTCGGCGATGAAGCGGAAGAAGCCGTAGCCGCCGAGGAAGAGGGAGGCGACTTGTCCGGTCGGACGCGGTTTTTTGGAGAAAATCCATACGACGATGAAGAGGCAGATGCCTTCCAGCGCGAATTGGTAGAGTTGCGAAGGGTGGCGCGGCAGCATGTGGTATTGCTGCATCCATTCTGCCCAAAGCGGGTTGCGCACGGCGGCATTGAGGTCTTCTGCGCGTGCTTGCGGGAAGCCCATTGCCCAAAAGGCGTTGATGTCGGTAATACGGCCCCAGAGTTCGCCGTTGATGAAGTTGCCGATACGACCGGAAGCCAAGCCCAGCGGAACGAGCGGCGCAACAAAATCCATGGTTTTCAAGGTACTGATTTTGTGTTTGCGGCTGAACAGCCACATGGCGATGACGACGCCCAAGAAGCCGCCGTGGAACGACATGCCGCCTTCCCAGACTTTGATCATGTCAAGCGGATGTTCGAGGTAGTATGAGAATTTGTAAAACAGGATATAGCCGAGTCGTCCGCCGAGTATGACGCCTACAACGCCCCAAGTCAGGAAGTCGTCGAGCATTTCTTGGGTAAAGGCGGTGTTGCCTTGCTTGATGCGGCGGCGTCCCAGCCATAGGAAAAGCATAAAACCGACGATATAGCTGAGGGCATACCAGCGGATGGCGACTGGTCCGATACTGATTGCAATGGGGTCAAACTGCGGATGTATCATCATGATGTGTGTTCCTTATTGGAAGGGCGGTTTATGTGTTTTTAGCCCGACAAAGGTCGTCTGAAAATCCCGATTTGAATTTTCAGACGACCTTTTGTGTGATGGGGAGAAATAATTATCGTAAATCATCGACAACGTTCAAGACAGCCGACAACATGGCTTCGCCCAAGCGCAGGGAGCGTTGACCGTTCCAGCCGAAGTCGTCGTCGGGCAGGTTGGCGTTGTCTTTAAACGGCATTTCCAGCGTATAGGCGAGGCAGTCGAAATGGTTGCCCACCCAGTTGGTCGCGAGCGTCATGTTTGCCTGACCGGGTGCGTCTTTTTCATAGCCGTATTCGTCTTGGAAGTCGGGGCTGGCGGAGAGCAGGGCGGCTTTGAACTGCGTTTCCAGCGCGGCGATGCGCGGATTGTAGTTCGGCACGCCTTCCGTACCGGCGACAAAGACAAACGGCAAGGCTTCGTCGCCATGAATGTCCAAGAACAAATCCACGCCGGTTTCCAGCATTTTTTCGCGCACGAGGAATACTTCCGGGCTTTTTTCCAAAGTCGGGGTTTCCCATTCGCGGTTGAGGTTCGCGCCGGCGGCATTGGTGCGCAGGTTGCCCAAGACCGAGCCGTCGGGGTTCATGTTCGGCACGATGTAGAAAGTGGCGCGGTCGAGCAGGATGCGCGCGGTCGGGTCTTGCGGGTCGAGCAGGCGGCCGAGCAGACCTTCTATAAACCATTCCGCCATCGTTTCGCCCGGATGCTGGCGCGCGATAATCCAAATTTTCATGTCGCTTTCGACTTGGTTGCCGATGGTCAGCAGATTGATATCACGGCCTTGCACGGTGCTGCCCAAGTCGTCGATGCGGCAAAGCCCGCTGCCTTGCGCGTCACCCAAGAGGTTTAAATGCTGCTCGTGGGAATAGGGTTCGAAATAGGCGTAGTAAACGCTGTTGGACAAGGGCGTATGGTTGATGGTCAACACGCCGTTTTCGTATTCGGTCGGGACGCGGAACCAATTTTGCCGGTCGTAAGAGGCGCACGCCTGATAACCTTCCCAGCCTTCGGGATAGGCCGAATCCGCCGCGTTTTCAAAGTGCATTACGCAATTTTGATACGCCGCACCTTGCAGGCGGAAATAAAACCATTGGGCGAAATCGGAAGCGTTGTCCGGACGCAGCTCGAGGCGGATATTGGCGGGGTTGGTCAGGTCTTTGACGACGACGGAGCCGGCATCAAATTGAGTGCTGATTTTAATCATGGGAGAGTCCTCGGTATATCGGGCAAACCGGATAACCGTTGTTTGAGAAAATGTTTGGGCGATACCGTATCCGTCGGCGACGGCAAACCGATATGCCCGAATCCGTTGATTCTACCATTCCGATGGGCGCATCCTCAACCGATAAGGGTTGCGGAATGTTGTTTCAGACGACCTTTGACGTTAAGATAAGGCAGTTTGGCTTTAAATCATGGCAAGACGGCAAAGCCGAAGAAACTAGCGGAGCCGATTTGTACCGATTCCAAGCGAATCCGCTATAATGATTAAATTGTTAATAATGAGGCACGATTATGAGCGAATCCCACTCCATTTCCGCAGCCGACAAAGCGCGCATTTTAGCCGAAGCCCTGCCGTATATCCGCCATTTTTCCGGCTCCGTCATCGTCATCAAATACGGCGGCAACGCCATGACCGAGCCTGCTTTGAAAGAAGGCTTCGCCCGCGATGTCGTCTTGCTCAAATTGGTGGGCATCCACCCCGTCATCGTCCACGGCGGCGGACCGCAAATTAATGAAATGTTGGAAAAAATCGGTAAAAAAGGCGAATTCGTACAAGGCATGCGCGTGACCGACGGCGAAACGATGGACATCGTAGAAATGGTGTTGGGCGGTCATGTCAACAAAGAAATCGTCTCGCTGATTAATTTACACGGCGGACGCGCGGTCGGTGTCACCGGACGCGACAACCACTTCATCAAAGCGAAAAAACTGCTGGTCGATACGCCCGAGCAGGCAGGTGTGGACATCGGACAGGTCGGCACGGTCGAAAGCATAGACGTACGCCTGATTGAAGGCTTGATTGAACGCGGCTGTATCCCTGTTGTCGCCCCCATCGGTGTCGGCGAAAAAGGCGAAGCGTTTAACATCAACGCCGACTTGGTCGCAGGCAAACTGGCGGAAGAGTTAAACGCGGAAAAACTGATGTTGATGACCAATATCGCCGGCGTGATGGACAAAGAAGGCAACCTCTTGACCAACCTTACGCCAAGCCGTATCAACGAATTAATCGCAGACGGCACGCTCTACGGCGGTATGTTGCCCAAAATCAGCTCTGCCGTCGAAGCGGCAAGCAACGGCGTTAAAGCGACACATATCATCGACGGCCGCCTGCCCAACGCGCTTTTACTGGAAATTTTCACCGATGCGGGCATAGGCTCGATGATTTTGGGCGAAAGTTCATAACGACCCGCAGATGAGTCAAGGCTTGCCGAACAGCAGGCCTTGTAAATGCCCGAATACTAAATACACAAAAGGTCGTCTGAAAACCTGTTTCAACGTTCATAGAGAATGCTGAAACGGATTTTCAGACGACCTTTTTGCCATTTTCAATCCTATTGAGGCTGCACGTTGAAAGGCATATCGATTTTCTGCCATTGCGCGCTTTCGTAGTCGAGCGCGGCGGCGATTAGGGGGTGTTGTTCGAGCCAGTTTTGGCTGATGCGCAGGATGAAGCCTTTGCCGGTTTCGTCGGCGCGCAGTTGGGTTTGCGGCGGCAAATCCAAAGGCAGGCGGGCGCGGCAGAAGAGTGCGGCGAGGCGCAGGGAGAGGACGGCGTACCAAAGCATTTCGCTGCTGCCGACGATGTCCGCCATTTTTTTCATGTCGCCGCGGTGTCCGATGACCAGTTGCGCGAGTATGGTTTGCTCTTTACGGGAGAATCCGGGCATATCGGCGTTTTCGAGGATGTAGGCGGAGTGTTTGTGGTAGCCGGTGTGGGCGATGTCGAGTCCGATTTCGTGCAGTCTGCCTGCCCAGCCGAGGTATTGTTGCCATTGGGCAAGGTCTTGGACGGTTACGTTTTTGGCGTGGCACAGGCTGTCCATAAAGGCTTGCGCGGTTTCGGCGACGCGTTTGGCTTGGTTGAGGCTGACGTGGTAGCGGTTTTGGAACTCGGCGGTCGTCTGATCACGCATGTCTTCGTTCAAACCGCGTCCGATCAGGTCGTAGAACACGCCGTCGCGCAAGGCGGCTTCGGTAACGGTCATTTTAGTGAGTTCGAGCTCTTCAAACGCTGCCATCATGACCGCCAGTCCGCCAGCGAACACTTCCACGCGTTCGGGTTTGAGGCTTTCGAATTTGGCTTTTTTGACGGAACCGGCTTCAATGATGCGGTCGGCAAGATGGCGCATGCCTTTGTAGGTGATATCGGCTTCTTGTGGAAACTCGGCGGCGATGAGGTCGCGGATGGATTTGGCGGTGCCGGATGTGCCGATGGCGAAATCCCAGCCTGTGCGCTTCATCATTTTGCTGATGCGCTGGATTTCGTTGCGTGCGGCGGAGATGGCGGCTTGGAAATCTTTGGCGGTGATTTTGTTTTGGAAGAAACGCAGGCTGTACGTGACGCAGCCTAAGGGCAGACTCTCGGTTGCGAGCGGGTGCAGGTCGGAGCCGATAACAAATTCGGTTGAGCCGCCGCCGATGTCGATGACGAGCATTTTGTCGCCGTTGGGCGGAAGGGTGTGAACGACGCCGGTGTAAATAAGACGGGCTTCTTCACGGCCGGCAATGATTTCGATGGGGAAGCCCAGTGCGGCTTCGGCTTTAGGTAGGAATTGGGCGATATTTTTTGCTACGCGGAAGGTATTGGTCGCCACGACGCGCACTTGTTCGGGTCTGAACCCGCGCAGCCGTTCGCCGAATTTTGCCAAACAGTCCAAGGCGCGTTCTTGGGATTCTTCGCTGAGGTTTTTATGTTCGTCCAAACCGGCGGCAAAGCGCACCATTTGTTTGAAGGAATCAATGACTTTTAGTTGTCCGTTGTTGTTTTCGCAAACTTGGAGGCGGAAGCTGTTGGAACCTAAATCGACGGATGCCAGGACGTTGGTAGGCGTAGTGGTCATGAAAAAATACCGGTGGATAAACGAAGGTCTAATGTTACTCTGTCCCGCCGTTGATTGACAATATCGCAAATCAACTTTAAACCGCCGCAATTCTGCTTCAAGTCAATCCATTTATACATTTATAAATGATGCACGCTGCCTTTGATTCTGCACAGAGATATTCTTATAATATCCGTTTTGCAAACGTCAAAAGGTCGTCTGAAAACGAAAATAGGTTTTTCAGACGACCTTTAAACCGACTAAACGAATGACAGAACACATGAAAACGGAAAATCTGATCCTCACACCCGAATCCCCGTCCCGCCGCCGCTTTTTACTGGCAGGTGGCGCATTGCTGCTCAGCCCTACCGCCGCACTCGCCGGTGCGCAACGTGAAGAAACGCTTGCCGACGATGTCGCTTCGGTCATGCGCAGCTCTATCAACAATGTCAACCCGCCGCGTCTCGTGTTCGCCGATCCGAACGAAGGCGAACGCTGGCTGGCGGCAATGTCCTCCCGCCTTGCCCGCTACGTTCCCGATGCCGCCGAACGCCGCCGTCTGCTGGTCAACATCCAATACGAAAGCAGCCGTGCGGGCTTGAATACCCAAGTGATTTTGGGTTTGATCGAAGTCGAGAGCGCGTTCCGCCAATACGCCATCAGCGGCGTCGGCGCGCGCGGGCTGATGCAGGTCATGCCGTTTTGGAAAAACTATATCGGCAAACCTTCGCACAACCTGTTCGACATCCGCACCAACCTGCGCTACGGCTGCACCATCCTGCGCCACTACAACAATATCGAAAAAGGCAACATCGTCCGCGCTTTGGCGCGCTTCAACGGCAGCTTGGGCAGCAACAAATACCCCAACGCCGTCTTAGGCGCGTGGCGCAACCGTTGGCAGTGGGGTTGAATCGCGGTTTATAAACGGCTGCGGTCTGTGCAAATGCAAACCCTTTTGAATCCTGTATAATCCGCACATCTATCAATTTCAAAATTTCAGACGACCTCTGAATCCTACAGGGTCGTCTGAAAAACCGTTTATGGCAAAAGACAACCGCATCCAAATGTTCCCGCACGAATGGCGTGCCAGCACCACCCTCTCCGGCGTTTACGCACTGCGTATGTTGGGGATGTTCTTGGTTCTTCCTGTTTTGTCCTTATATGCCGCCTCATTGCCCGGCGCAGAAAACAACAAAACCTTGGTCGGTCTGGCAATGGGCATCTACGGACTGACGCAGGCCTTGCTGCAACTGCCTTTGGGCATCGCTTCCGATAAGTTCGGACGCAAAAAAACCATTTATGTCGGACTGATTGTCTTTGCCGCCGGTAGTTTTCTTGCCGCCGCCGCGAACTCATTGCCCATGCTGGTTGCCGCGCGCGCCATTCAAGGGGCAGGCGCAGTCAGCGCCGCAGTTACCGCGCTGCTTGCCGACTTGACTCGAGACGGTGTGCGTACCCGCGCAATGGCGATGATAGGCTTGAGCATAGGTTTGACCTTTTCCGTCAGCCTGGTGGTTGCGCCGATGATTGCCGACATTATCGGCGTTCCCGGATTATTTATGCTGACCGGTATCCTGACCGTCATCAGCATAGGCGTTGTCGCTTGGATGACCCCCGATCCCGAAGTATCCAAGCTGCATGAAGACACACAGGCGCAGCCCTCTCGTATGGGCGAAGTCCTCCGCGACCGCCAGCTTCTCAACCTAGATTTCGGCATTTTCGCGCTGCACGCCGCACAAATGGCGTTGTTCACCGCCCTGCCGTTTGCCATGACGCAGCTCGGTTTGGAAAAAATCCAGCATTGGAAAGTCTATCTGCCCTCGACCATTACAGGGCTGGTGATTATGATTCCCCTCATCATCATCGGCGAAACCCGCAACAAGCTCAAACAAGTCTTTATTCTCGGCATCGCCTGCATTGCAGCGGCGCAAATCGGCTTATTGTTCGGCATGCACTCGATTTGGCTGATTACCGCCTATCTGATTGTTTACTTTATCGGCTTCAACGTATTGGAAGCCAGCCTGCCGTCCATGGTGTCTAAGATTGCGCCATCCGATTTGAAAGGCACGGCAATGGGCGTTTACAATACCATGCAGTCCGTCGGGCTGTTTGTGGGCGGAGCAAGCGGCGGATGGCTGTTCCAACAATATGGCTTTGCAGGCGTTTTCACCTTTTGCAGCGCGTTGATGCTGCTATGGCTGGTCATCGCCGTACTCGCGCCCGCGCCCAAACCCGTCAAAAACCTCAGCTATCCCGTCAGCCCCGCATGGCAGGAAAAACACGATTCGCTCTACCAAGCATTGTCCCAAGTCGAAGGCGTCGAAAGCATTACCTTCAGCGCAGACAAACAAACCATTTACATCAAGGCGTTGCAAAAAGGATTTGACCAAGAGGCCGCCGAAAACATCATCACAGGAGTTTAAAAAATGTCATTAAACAAAGTCATCCTTATCGGCCGTCTCGGTCGCGACCCCGAAGTCCGCTACATGCCCAACGGCGAAGCCGTCTGCAATTTCAGCGTCGCCACCAGCGAAACTTGGAACGACCGCAACGGTCAACGCGTAGAGCGTACCGAATGGCACAACATCACCATGTACCGCCGCCTCGCCGAAATCGCCGGACAATACCTGAAAAAAGGCAGCCAAGTGTATCTGGAAGGCCGCATCCAAAGCCGTAAATACCAAGGCAAAGACGGCATCGAACGTACCGCATATGACATCATCGCCAACGAAATGAAAATGCTCGGCGGCCGCAACGACAACAGCGGCGGCGCACCTTACGACGACGGCGGTTACAACCAAGGCGGCTACCAACAACAAGCGCCGCAACAACAATACCAAGCCGCCCCGCAAAACCAAGAGCCTCCCGCAGCCCCCCGCCGCCAAGCTCCCGCCGCACCGGCTGCTCCAGTTGAAGACATCGACGACGATATTCCCTTTTGAATTCTGTATACTTGAATTTTGTAAAAAATAAATCATCAAAACCCAGAGAAACCTTATATAGCAAGGTTTCTCTTTTTTTACACATATTTTGACTTTTGTTATCTTCTTTGTTAGTATTTATATATATTAACTCTGTAAATTTAGTAGATATGTATAGACTAGAAACAATCCTGTTTTCAAATGGAGAACGCTTTTCCCTGTTAGTTAATGAGAAAACTGGTATACCTGATTTTTATTCAACCCTATGGGTAACAGTAGAACTACGTAATCAATCCGCAGTAAATACCATTAGAAATAAACTAGGAACCATACAATGGCTAATGAACTGGGAAAAAGAGAATAATCTTGTTATTAGTGATCTAATTCATAAAGAGATACTCTTAACAGAAAATCAATTAGAATCTCTTATTCAACATATGAGACTAAATGTAAAAAAGCAAAAAAATGTAATTAGTACAAAAAAAAGTGTGTCAATGAAAGGTCGAACTCAATTTATTGATATTTACTCGTCTGTATCCCTTAGTCACCAATATAATAGGCTAACAACACTTTCAGAATACATATTATTTCTATCTAAAGTAATAAGTGTATCTAACGAATATATCAAAAAATTAACAAAATTACTTACGCTAATTAAAGGAGTAAGACCTAAGAATCATAAAGCATTATCTATCAAACCAGAAAGTGAGTTACCCGATGGATTGTTAGATGAGTTTATGTCTATTGCGAACTTTTCAAACCCTAATAATCCGTTTCAAGATATCGGAATAAGAAAAAGAAACCATTTAATGTTTATTTTACTGAAAGAATTAGGAATTAGAAGAGGAGAACTATTATCACTTCAAATACCATTTATCGATATAGGGACTGCTAAACCATCGGTTACAATAAAGCGAACGCATGATGATAAATTTGACACAAGAAAAATTCAGGCAGTTAGTAAAACTAAAGAAAGGCGCTTGCCAATATCACAAAAGATAGCTCAACTACTTAATGATTATATTATGAATTATCGTTCTAAAGTTCCCAATGCGAATACACATCCATATTTGTTTGTAACTCATCGAAAAGGAAAAACTCAAGGGAGTCCAATTAGTACAAGTTCTTTTGACAACGTTATTGTACCAACGATGAAAAAGGTAGATCCAAGATTCTCTATTATTCATCCGCATATTTTTCGTCATGAATGGAACTTATATTTTTCACGAAAAGTAGATAAGAATAATAAAAATTTAAATCATGATTCTTCCCATAAAGATTTTATCTCCCCTGAAAAAGAGGCAAAAATAAGACAGCATCTCATGGGGCATACGTCAGAAAAATCAGGTAATTTCTATAATCAACGTTATATTAGAGAAAAAGCTAACAAGATATTATTAGAACTTCAAATTGAGTTTCAAAAAAAGGTTGATGATTATGAATCATAATAAAATTATTAGACAATCTAGAGATGGATATGTATTTGATGAAAACGAAAATTCTTGGCATATAAGCAAAGAAATAAAGATTAATTTTTCTAAACACATATTAGGAATTAATAAAAAAACATTAGAAGGGTTTAGAAAGACATTAGCAATATATGCCGAAAAATATTCAAGTTATCACGTATCTCACATGTACCAACAGTTCCAACGATTAGTAATTTCAACTAGATTAGAAAATATTAGCGTGCCAATAATCTTGGATTGGAAAAATAAATTAGGAAAAGAACGTGAATGGTATTTAGGTTCATTAAAAGGTTTTTTGCTCTCGTGGTACGAGTATGGTTATTATGGAGTTGATAAAGCTGTTGCATCTCTACTAGAAAGCTTTACTTTGAGTGGAAATGATAAAGGTAAATCGGTAATAATGAGATGCCCTTATACGGGAGCATTTACTGAAAATGAAATTTTAGCTTTAATGACAGAGCTGGCTAGACTTTGGAAAGAAGATCTTATTTCATTTGAAACATATACATATATCCACTTACTTCAAGCTACTGCAAGAAGACCTATTCAAATACGACATTTAAAATTTGAAGACTTGAAAAAAGAAGCTTCTCAAGGAACATGGAATTATTTCCTAAATATACCTAGTGCTAAAAAGAGAGGTGGGTTATTTAGAAAAACATTTAAAAAGATTGCTATTACAGAGGACTTGTATTTAGTTCTCTTAAACTTTTTAGAATATCAGTATAAAAAATTGCTTAGCCTAGTTGATGAAACATTTATATCAGATTAAAAAATGAAATTACCAATGTTTATTGATTGGCGTTTTCTGAAGAATAATATAAAAAATAGGAATTTTGATCTTTCATTATTAGAATTAGATATTTTTCATTACTCGAGCTCTTCATTAGAACTAAATGTATTACGAAAATTCTGTATACATCAAAAAGCTGTTTCAGAGCGAACAGGTGAAATTATTCATGTTAATGCAAGACGTTTTCGTCATACAAGGGGGACTAACCTAGGGAGAAAAGGAGTTGGTGCAGCGATTATAGCAGAACTACTAGATCACTCAGATACACAAAATGTGAAAGTCTATACTGAAAATACAGCGGATACAGTGCAATATATTGATCGCGTTATGGGTGCTGAAATGGGAAAACTAGCCCAAGCATTCGTTGGCAGAATTATTTCTAATTTGAATGAAAGTGAGAGAGGATTTGATCCAACATCTTTAATAACTAATAACGGAGTAGATACTATAGGCGCATGTGGGACGAATGATTTTTGTATAACTGGTTATGAGACTTGTTATTTATGTCCTAAATTTAGACCTTTGGTTGATGGTCCACATCAACAAATATTAAATAAACTGTATAAAGAGAAAGAAGAACGTTTAAGAAGAACTAAAAGTATAGATTATGCATCTTCTAAGGATCGTATTATATTGGCTGTTGAATATGTTGTTCAAGCGTGTAATGAAATGAAAAAAAATATGGAGGCTCATTAATTATGAATAATACAATTTTTTTCCAAGTACATGAGAATCCAAAATCCAGTTTAGAAAATTTTATCACTTTCTGTAGAAACAAACTTACAGCTTTCGGAAGTGATTGTTGGGACAATAATCAATGGAGAGATACCTTTAATCTTCACAACATTCAAGTTCGTTTTTCCACAGATAGGGTTAAATCTACATCCTATCAATATGAGCCGTTATCTGAACCATTTATTGATTTTGCTAAAGCATACATTCGTTATGTTTACTCTCAGCAACCAGTTCGTCAATTATCACGGCATCTTGAGTCATTACGTATGGTTGAAATGGCTTTATACAATGTAAAAGACAATTGCGATATATTACAACTCGATAATTTAGTCATTAATGAAGTTGAAACCCTTGTATTGAAAAAATATAAAAAAGATACTGAATCAGTCAATAAATTAGGATATCAACTTGAGAAGTTATTTGATTTTTGTCGTGAAAATGGTATTACTCCAAATTTGTCTTTATGGAATAACCCATATAAACGTCCTAGAGATTTAACGATATTGCTTGATGAAAGAGGAAAAGAATACCGTTCAAGTAAAATGCCAACAGATGAAGAAATGATGTTGGTAGCCAAACTCTTTCATGATGCACCAAATTTAGATAAAGAAACTGAGTATTATACAGCAGTTATGGCTCTACTTATGGTTGCTCCATCTCGTTGTTCTGAGTTGATGTCTTTATCTGTTAATTGCTTAGAATGGGAAGAAGATAGCCTAGGAAATAAGCAATTAGGTATTCGATGGATACCTGCAAAAAATGGAAAAGAGGGTTTGAAATGGGTTCCTAGTAGCATGCAAGATGTGATTATTGAAGCAGTCAAACGTTTAACAGATATAGGAGCTTTAGCAAGAAAAGCAGCAAAGTTTGCGGAAGAAAATCCGAACACGGTAATGATATCACCAGATCAAGGTATGCAAGTATCCCATTATTTACCTCAAAAACCTTTAACTGAAATAGAAATAGGTAAGGTTTTAGAAATTAATGGAAAGCATGGGATTAAAACTAAGTGGTTTGAAAAGTTAATGAAAGAAAATAGTGGTGTTATAACTCCCAATGTTTTAGGGAAATACTTATACGAAAAATATACCTCAAAATTCAATTACTGGCCATATATTGATAAAAATAAAAACGTTAAAGCTTCTGAAGCCTTATTATTATTCAGAGAAAATGAATTTCATGATAATTTTCTCCCTAAAAAATTTTCTTTTATATTACCAACAGTAAATCTTATTAATGATAGATTCTGCTATTCTGATACACGCCCTAAAACATCATTATGGGAAAAGCATTGTATAACTACTTCGAAAGGAGAGTTTGTTAGATTGCTATCACACAATGCAAGGCATTGGTTAAGTACAAAAGCTGAGAGAGGTGGAATGGATGAATTAACTTTAGCGAACTGGGCAGGGAGGGCTAGAATTGCAGATAATAAGGCTTATGATCACAGGACAGAAGAAGAAAAAAGTGAAGCAGTTCGGAATTTACTTATTCCCGAGTATGCTTCACTTTTAGATAAAATTCATTTAAATCTTCCAGTAACCTATGAAGACTTAGGAAAAAATAGAATTGGAATTGCAACTATAACGGAGATAGGCATTTGTGAACATGATTATGCAATGTCGCCATGCTCTCGCCATGGGGATTGTGAAACATGTAAAGAACTCGTTTGTATTAAAGGATTAGAATCATCTTTAGAAATATTAAAGCTTAGAGAAATTCAACTTACAGAACAATTTAATAAAGCGAGAGAGCACCATAAATTAGGTGTTTTTGGTGCAGATCGGTGGATAAGTAATTTGGGATGGAGATTAACACATATAAAAACCAAAATTGCATTTTTAGAAAATCGGGAAATTCCAAATGGATCATTATTACGAATTCCTGATGAGTATGACCCTTCCCCAGTTAAATTAGCTTTACAGGAAAAAGGAATGGATATAGACATTCTAGAACCAGATACAGCTAAATTAGACAATGATTTGTATAGACTAATGGAGTTATAATATGCCCAAAATTCTTGTTACAGAAGAACGTTTAGAAGACATTATCATGTTAATTAAGACCTGGGAAGGTAAATTAACTTGGGAATTACTTTGCCACAAAGTTTCAGAATTATTAAATGTTAAAAGTATTGAAAGACAATCCCTAGCTAATTATTCAGATATACAAGGGGCATTTAGCAAACAAAAACATATACTTAAAGAAAAAGCAAAAGCTAACCCAGAACCGAATGTAACAATGGATTATCTGCAAAAGCAAGTTAAGAATTTAAAAGCTCAGGTACAACGTTTGGAAGAAATTAATGAGCGATATAAACAGCAATTTATTGTATGGCAATATAATGCATATATGCATGGTATGACCCAAGTTACTTTAAATAAGCCTCTTATTGCTGTTAACCGTCAACGTAGGTAATTTATAGTATAGGATGTAAGGTAAATTATTTTTACTATAGTAGTCTCTACAAAAGATCGTCTGAAAATCAACTTTCAGACAATCTCTTCACACCTATTAAACTTCTTGATGGGTAGAGTAGAAGACAATTTTCGTCAACATCTACTTCTTCCGGGCAGAGAGATACAGCAGTTTAATGGCGCGTCAAACACTATTATACTGAACTACTTTCCGCTCAAGCCCGCACCGCAGCTTGCAGCAGCCTCCACTAAATCTTAATTTTGTTAACAATATGGATTCGCTCAGCTTCGCTCACGTCTTGCCGGAGACAAGCACGCGGCCATGTATGCAAAAATTTAAGACTGCTGCATGATCATTAATCCCAAAGGTATTCCAAAAATAATTGTCCAAACTGGTTATCGGAACAGGAGCGCGATTGAAGTGTAACGCGAAATTTCAGGCAATCTGCATACCTCGCAATGACTGTGGCTGTCTAAACCCCGCCATTTCAGGAATGAACCATGCCCAACACCCCCATCTCATCCGAACATCCCCACGACAGCACCCTATCCCCCTGCATGCTCACCGACTGGACATTCACGTGCTACCACACGCCCGGTAAATCCGAGTATGCCGTGGTGTACGGCACAGTCGTCCAAGATGGTTCGGGACGTTTTACCGCAGGCAGCCGAATCCGCACCTCGCCCGTTACCCTATGGGCGGCACCGCTGGCTCATACGCACAACTCGGTATATTGCCTGCCGGAAGGTGCAGGTTGCTTTTGCGACCTGCCTGCAACCTTGCAGCCTGCCATCGACTGTTTGGGTATCGACCCTGCCGAAGCGGCCGTTATCCTGCAAAACGCCTTCATGCAGCCTGCACATACCTTGCCTGAAACCGCCTGTTTCGGCGTTCCGGTGATGCAGCCGGCAG
The DNA here is from genome assembly GCF_982712965.1 of Neisseria flava. Classification (NCBI taxonomy): domain Bacteria; kingdom Pseudomonadati; phylum Pseudomonadota; class Betaproteobacteria; order Neisseriales; family Neisseriaceae; genus Neisseria; species Neisseria flava. The sequence continues at coordinate 68,841 of NZ_CEXQBZ010000114.1, forward strand.
GACAGGGCGATTGTCCGGTCGTCATGGAACGCCACATCGCCGAATTGCCGTTCTACCTGTTTTGGCGGGACAGCAGCATCGGTTCGGCCCAAAGCCTGATAGACGGACAAGCCGCCGTGTTTCTGCACGATTGGAACGCATTCTGCCGACGGTTTGTTCGTACCGGCAGACACCGCGGCCAAACCGGCCACACAGGCGACAAAGCCGCAGATGGCCAATACAGCTATTTCGGCCTGCCGATTGTGCATACGCCAGGACAAGACAATGCCCCTGCCGTACCGGAAGCCGACATCGCCAAACTACCGTTTTACACCTATTGGCACACCGCCTGCGCTTCCGATGTGCACCGGTTAGCAGACGGCAAACGCGTTGTGCCCCTTGCCGATTGGGAAGCCTTCTGCCAACGGTTGGTATTGACCGGCAGATAGGCGGGCAAAAAAAGTGCAGGCTGCTTTTTATCGCCCCAACTCCGTTTCAGACGACCTCTAAAGCAGCCTGCACCTTATTTTTCATTGTCAGATGACCAGAAACCGAGTATCCCATGCCTCAAACCTATTTCACAGCCGACTGGCACTTCTCCCATCCCAACATCGCCCGATACTGCCCGCAATTTCGCCTGCAAAGCGATAACGCCGACGAGTTGAACGAATACCTGATCGACTGCTGGAACCGCGTCGTTACCCCGCAAGACACTGTGTGTACAACCTCGGCGATGTCTGCTTTGCCAAAAAGCCCGCACACATCGAAGCCGTGCTGCAACGGCTTAACGGGCAACACCATTTGATTTACGGCAACCACGACTACCTGATTCGGCAAAACGAAGCACATTTCCTCAACACGCGCAAAGCCGACGGCCATCCGTTGCTCTCGTCCGCTAGCCATTACCTGCGGCTCAAACTGCCCGAAATCGGCAATACCGCGATTTTGTGCCACTATCCTTTATACGAATGGGACGGCATCCACCACGGCCTATACCACCTCTACGGCCACCTGCACGACCGCATGGCTGCCGTCAAAGGACGCGCCCTCAATGTCGGCTGGGATATGCACGGCCGTTTCCTGACCGCACAGGATATTGACGGCTTCCTGCGTGATCTGCCTGCCGTTCAGTATTTCGACGACAAGCAAAATGTTATCGTCGGCAACAGCACGGAAGATGCGGCTGCAAAAGTTCGGGCGAGATTGGCAGCATTGAATGAATGAGCTTTTATAGTGGATTAAAATTGCAACGATACGGCGTTACCAACGCCCTTATGTACTATCTGTACACGACGGGCGTTGCCG
>NZ_CEXQBZ010000115.1:0-65517 GCF_982712965.1 Neisseria flava
TATAATTAATAATATTGTAATATTACTATACAATATAACTAATTCTAAATAGTTAAATATAGTTATTTAGAATTGGTTGATATTTTTAAAAATTCAAAAATGGAGAATGAAAAGATGAAACTAAACTTATCCGTCAAACCGCTGTGTTTGGTGTTGTCCCTTGTTTTTGCAAATGTTTGTGTTGCAGAAGGTATTGCGACAGGAACGATGCACAAAAACGGTTCGGTCGCGTTGGGCAAAGACTCGAAGGCTGGGGAGAATGCGACCGCGTTGGGCGACAAAGCGGCTGCGGCGGGTTATAAGTCTGTTGCTGCCGGCTATGATTCAAACGCTTCAGGTTTGAGTGCGTCGGCGCTTGGCAGTGAGGCTAAGGCGGAAGCATTGCGGGCAGTTGCCGTCGGTTTCAGAGCGAATGCAAAGGGAACCAACGATATTGCCGTCGGCGGCGCATCGAAGGCTTCCGGCGGACAGTCGGTGGCGGTCGGTTTGATGTCGCAGGCAACGGGTTTGCGTTCTATTGCGGTTGGCGAAAGTGCGAAGGCTGCCGATATTGATGCGGTTGCGTTTGGACGCGGCAGTGAAGCCAATGCGCTCAGTTCCACTGCTGTCGGGGATAGGGCAAAAGCCAATGGTACGCAGGCGGTTGCGCTGGCATCTGCTGCCGAGGCAAACGGTTATCAAGCGGTTGCAGTCGGTACGCGCGCGGTTGCCGAGGAAACCAACAGCGTGGCATTGGGCGTAGAATCTTCGTCCACCGCGCTCAACGGTCTTGCCGCCGGTACGCGCGCACGGGTACGGAAATCGGGCGGAACGGCTTTGGGCGCAGGTGCTGCCGCATTTGAAGAAAAATCCGCTGCTTTGGGCTACAAAGCGGAAGCGCGTCAACAAAACTCCGTAGCGCTCGGTACGGACAGCGTTGCCGATACTGCGGCAGGCGTTGCAGGTCATGACTTTGCTACCGGCGCGGCAAGTACGGAAACAGGCAGAACATGGGTATCGACTTTAGGTGCGGTATCTGTCGGCAGCGAACAAAACAGCCGCCAGATTACTAATGTTGCTGCGGGTAAGGAGGATACGGACGCGGTCAACGTTGCCCAAGTGAAGAGCCTTGCCCGCCAAAGCCAAAGCAGCCTTGCCGCAGCCGAGAGCAATCACCAGACACAAATCGCCGCTTTGCGCAACGAGGCCAAAGTCCGTATGGATAAACTTGAAGAGCGTGCTGATTCAGGCTCCGCCGCTGCAATCGCGGTCGGCAGCCTCGGACAGGCATATCAGCCGGGACAAGGCGCGGTTTCCGTCGCAAGCGGTATCTGGCGCGGTAAAAGCGGTTACGCCGTAGGTATTTCCAAAGTATCCGCCAGCGGCAAATGGCTGGTTAAAGGCTCGGCAGTCGGCGCGGCGAAAGGCGGTGCGGGCGGCGGCGCCAGCGTAACCTACCTCTGGTAATCGTCGTTAGACGTATTGTCGAAAGGTCGTCTGAAAACATTCCGTTTCGTCGAAACCGTGTTTTTCAGACGACCTCGTTCTTGATAATTCCATATTTGTCCCAATTTTGTAGGAGTTATTAATTTTCGAAAGAACAAAATGAAACCCAAATATGCTCCGCTTTTCCAATCTTTCACACTCAACAACGGCGTAACCGTCAAAAACCGCCTCGCCGTTGCGCCCATGACCCATTTCGGTTCGCACGCCGATGGTTTAATCAGTGACCAAGAACGCACGTTTCTCGGCAATCGCGCAGGTGATATAGGTCTCTTTATCTCCGCCGCCACTTTGGTTCAAGAAGGCGGCAAAGCCTTTCGTGGACAGCCCGAAGCTACGGGTGAAAACTGCCTCGACAGCCTGAAAGAAACCGCCCAAATCATTCAAAAACAAGGTGCAAAAGCGATTTTGCAAATCCATCACGGCGGCTCCCAAGCGATGGTAGAACTCAACCACCGCGACAAAATCAGTGCGTCCGCCAGCGAAAAGGATGGAGCGCGTGAAGCGAGTGCCGCAGAAGTGGAAGAACTCATCGCCTCCTTCGCCCAAGCTGCCGATTTGGCACTTCGCGCAGGCTTTGACGGTGTGGAAATCCACGGCGCGAACGGCTATTTAATCCAACAGTTTTACTCCGCCCAAAGTAATCGCCGTAACGACCAATGGGGCGGCAGCTTGGAAAACAGAATGCGCTTCCCACTCGCCGTCGTCGATGCCGTTGCCGCAGTTCGTGAAAAACACCAACGCAACGACTTCATTATCGGCTACCGTTTCTCGCCCGAAGAAGCAGGCGAAGACGGGTTGACCATGACCGAAACCGGCGCACTGATTGACGCCTTGGTGCAAAAGCCGCTGCAATATCTGCACGTTTCCTTATGGGAATTCGACAAGAAAATCCGACGCGGCGGCGATACGGCGCAAACCCGTATGCAGTTTATCCACGACCGTATCAACGGCAAGCTGCCTCTTATCGGCGTGGGCAACCTGTTTACCGCTGATCAAATTTTGGCGGCGTTTGAAACCGGCTGGGCGGAATTTATCGCACTAGGCAAAACCGTCATGATCAATCCGCACATCGCCACACAAATCAGCGAAGGCCGCGAAGCCGAAATCGAAACGCAACTCGACCCGACGCGCGCCGACCATTACGGTTTGCCCGACATCCTGTGGGAATTTTCCGCCAGCGGTACCCAATCTTGGCTGCCGCCGGTAATGTTTGTTTGAACAATTCAGCCGCCTACCCATTTTTTGAGCGGGGTAGGGGATGAAATTACCGTTATAGCTAAAGAGGTCGTTTGAAAAACGTTTTCAGACGACCTCTTTCTTGTCCGACAAAACGCTATGTTTTTCAGTTACAATACGCGCTTACTATAATGATCGACAGTTTGAAGAGACGCGATGAAAGAACATAAGGCCCGGAAACGCTTCGGGCAGAATTTTTTGCAGGACACGCGCATTATTGCCGATATTGTCAACGCCGTGCGTCCGCAGGCGGATGATGTGGTGATTGAAATCGGACCGGGCTTAGCGGCGATTACCGAGCCTTTGGCGAAGAAGCTGAACCGTCTGCACGTTATCGAAATCGACCGCGACATCGTACGTCGTCTGAAAACGCTGCCGTTTGCGGATAAGCTCGTGATTCATGAAGGCGATGTATTGCAGTTTGATTTCAACAGCATCGCGGGCAAAAAGAAAATCGTCGGTAATCTGCCGTACAACATTTCCACGCCGCTTTTGTTCAAGCTGGCGGAAGTGGCAGACGATGTCGTCGATATGCACTTTATGCTGCAAAAAGAAGTGGTTGAACGCATGGTCGCCACGCCGAAAAGCAACGACTATGGTCGCTTGGGCGTAATGCTGCAATATTTTTTCGATATGGAGCTGTTGATTGACGTGCCGCCCGAATCGTTTGACCCTGCACCGAAAGTGGATTCGGCAGTGGTGCGCATGATTCCGTTGAAACACCGCATCGGCAAGGCGGACGATTTCGAGCATTTCGCCAAACTGGTGAAACTCGCCTTCCACCAACGCCGCAAAACCATACGCAACAATTTGAAAGAACTTGCCGGCGACGAGGATTTACAGGCAGTCGGCATCAGCCCACAAGACCGCGCCGAACATATCGCGCCGGAGAAATATGTGGAACTGAGCAATTATCTCGTCCGTAAGGTCGTCTGAAAACATCTGGAAACAACATGATTAAATTCAAAAACGTACATAAACATTTCAAAGACCTGCACGTCATCAACGGCGTCAATCTGGAAGTGAAGCAGGGTGAAGTGGTGGTAGTTTGCGGACCTTCGGGCAGCGGCAAATCGACGCTTATCCGTACCGTTAACCAGCTTGAAAGCATTGAGAGTGGCGAGATTTGGGTGGACGGTATCAATGTTGCCGATCCGCAAACGGATTTGAACAAGGTGCGCGAGGAAGTGGGTTTTGTGTTTCAAGGCTTCAATCTGTATCCGCATCTGACCGTATTGGAAAACATCATCCTGTCGCCGATGAAGGTGAAAAAACAAAGCCGCGAACAGGCTGAGGAAAAGGCGATGGAGCTGTTGGAACGCGTGGGTTTGGCGCATAAAAAAGATGCATTCCCCAGCCAGCTTTCCGGCGGGCAGCAGCAGCGCGTGGCGATTGCGCGCGGGCTGGCGATGGAACCGCGCGTGATGTTGTTTGACGAACCGACTTCCGCGCTCGACCCGGAAATGGTCGGTGAAGTGTTGAAAGTGATGCAGGACTTGGCGGAAAGCGGCATGACCATGATGTGTGTCACGCATGAAATGGGCTTTGCGCGCGAAGTGGCAGACCGCATTATTTTCGTGGATAAAGGACAGATTTTGGAAAACGAAACGCCTGAAGAGTTTTTTACCAATCCGAAACACGAACGCGCCAAACAGTTCTTGCAGCAAGTGATGACGCATTAACAGCTTGTCAAAAGGTCGTCTGAAAGACAGATTTGGGTTTTCAGATGACCTTTGGCGAATATAGTGTATTAAATTTAAACCAGTACGGCGTTGTCTCGCCTTGCCGTACTATTTGTACTGTCTGCGGCTTCGTCGCCTTGTCCTGATTTAAATTTAATCCACTATACAACCGATAGATATAGACGGCGAAGAGGCCATTTCCGATTTTGCCGTTTCAAAGGAAAACCATGTATTTTGTTGACCGTACCGCCGTCGTGCTTAAGCCGACCGCCCGCTTTTTGGAATGGCTGAAATCCGCCGATGAAAATATGCCCGACCTGACCATCGAGCAAATCCGTGCCAACTGCTCCGTATTCCTCGTGCCGCAGTTTGACGAGCCGGAAGAAGTGATCTCCTATTTCGACGAACGCTACCAACAGATTTTCGAGGCGGAACTCGCAGGCTGGGACATCGATAAAAGTAAGTGGCCGCAAGACATGAGCCTGAAGGCGTTTTGGGAATTTTTCGATACCGAAATTCACGATATGGTTTTGGACATGGAAGAAGCGGAATTGAGCATTACGCCCGTGTTCGACAATATGATGTAAGGCGATGCGCGCTTTTCAGACGCCCTTGAAGCCGTCGCGTTCTTTAAAAGCCTTGTCCGTCTTGTTGCATTTGTCCGCAGTTGCCGTGTGCCTGATATGGTTTTACGGCTGGATGATGTGGTTCGGGCTGGCGGCGTTGGCGGGCAGTTTTGTCCACGCTTGGCGCGTGGTGAATTTGCGGACGGTGGGTGCGGTAAAGAAAATTGCCATCGACCGCCATGCGCGCGCTTCCGTATTTTGCGGAGACGGAGAAGGGCAGGGCGCGGTGTTGGACGGTGCGACGATGCTGACCCCTTACGCTTTGTTTTTGCAGTGGAACGCCGATGGCAAAACGATACGGCAATGCGTCACGCCCGATATGGCGGATAAGGAATCTTACCGTCGTCTGAAAGTTTGGGCGCGCTGGTGTCAGGCTCAGGATGACGCGAATCCGATTTAATCTCAGCAAGGCGGTTTCTCGTCTTGTCCTATACAAATTAAACCCAATATAAAAATAATCCACGCAAGCAGCAGTAACCGTCTAAATTATTCCGAAACGACGGTTTCAGACGACCTTTTGAAAAACGAAACACACATGAAAACATTACAAGACTGGCTCTCGCATTTGGAAACCGCCCACAGCGGCGGCTTAATCGACATGGGCTTGGAACGCACGGGCGAAGTGAAAAAACGCATGAAGCTCGAGCCGCAATGCCCCGTCGTCGTTGTCGCGGGAACAAACGGTAAAGGTTCGGTCTGCGCCTATCTGACGCAGATTTACAAACAGGCGGGTTTCAAAGTCGGTACGCTGACCAGCCCGCATTTATTGCGTTACAACGAACGCATCGCCGTCAACGCCGAGCCGGTTTCAGACGACCTCATCACCGCTTCCTTCGAGCGCATCGAAGCGGCACGCGGCGAAATATCGCTGACCTATTTTGAATTCAATGCCTTGGCGGCGGTCGATATCTTCATACGCGAACAAGTCGATGTGATGATATTGGAAGTCGGCTTGGGCGGACGTTTGGACGCAGTCAATGTGTTCGACTGCGATTGCGCGGTGGTTACCAGCGTGGATTTGGACCATCAGGCGTTTTTGGGCGATACGGTCGAACAGGTCGGCTTTGAAAAAGCAGGCGTGTTCCGCAGCGGCAAACCCGCAATCTGCGGGCAAAACCCCGCACCCGAATCGTTGGTCGCACACGCCGAAGCCATAGGCGCGAAACTGCTGATGGTGCAGCGCGATTTCGATTTCTCCTCATTGGAAAACATCCAATGGAACTACCGCTTTCATCCGCAGCATTCAGACGACCCCGCGCGCAACCGCAATTCCCTGCCATTCCCCGCATTGCGCGGCGCATACCAGCTTTCCAACGCAGCCTGCGCGTTGACCGTGTTGGAATGTTTGAACGAAAAATTGCCGGTGGACATCGGCGCCATCAAGCGCGGATTGCTGCTGGTTGAAAACCCCGGACGTTTCCAAGTTCTGCCCGGTCGTCCGCTGACCGTTTTGGATGTCGGACACAATCCCCACGCCGCCCGCGCCCTGCGCCGCAGCCTGATTAATTTGGCGTTTGCGCAAAAACGCACCGCCGTATTCAGCATGCTGTCCGACAAAGACATAGACGGCGTGTTGGAAATCGTTAAAGACCAGTTTGACGAATGGTATATCGCGCCTTTGGACGTGCCGCGCGGCATGACGACGGACGCCTTGCAGGCGAAACTGGAAGCACAAAATATCGAAAATATACAAACTTTTACCTCCGTTCGCGAGGCGTACCGCGCCGCTTTGGCTAAGGCGGGCGAAAATGATAGAATCGTTGTTTTCGGCTCATTTCATACCGTTGCCGACGTGATGGCGGCGTTGTAAAAGGAAATCTCCATGTCTGACAATAAGCAAAATGAAGTTCTGACCGGTTACGAACAGCTCAAACGCCGCAACCGCCGCCGCTTGGTTATGGCATCGGGGTTGGTGGCGGCATCGACCGTTTTATTGGGCGTCGCCCTGTCAACCGGACCGGAAAACAAGCAAGAAGAAAACGCCCAAACTACAACCATCCAACAGAATAATGCCAACGCAGAACCTGCCAACTTGGCGGACGCGACCGTGTTGGAACCTTCTACCAAAGAAGATTTGGAAGCAGCGGCAGAAGCGGCTAAAAATGCCGATGCCGAAGTAGCGGAAGCAGCGGACAAGCCTCAGGAAATCGGCACACCGGAGCGAAATGCCCAAGCGCAGCCCGAACCGCAACCTGAAGCGCCGCCTGCTGCGCCCGAAGATTTAGGCCCGCCTTTGGTGCTGATTAACGATACGCTGTCAGACAGCGACATCAAAGGTTTGGAAGAATCCGAGAAAATCCAAAAAGCCGAAGCTGCCAAACGCGAAGCAGCCGCACGCCGCGCGGAAGAGCGTCGCCGTAATCGCGAAGAACAGCGTAAAGCGCAGCAGCTCCAAGCACAAGAAGCAGCGGAACGCGAAGCCAATGCCGCCGCACGCAAACGCGCCCTTCAAGCCGCTAAAGCCGAGAAGGCGGAACGCGCTGCCGCAGCCGAACGCAACAAGCTGGCGCAATTGGAAAAAGCTGAAAAAGCCGTTGCCGAACGTAAGGCGTTAAAAACCAAAGAAGAAGCGGCAGCGAAACACAAAGCGGCAGCGGAAAAAGCCAAAGAAGCCGTTACAGCATCCGCGTCCGAACCTAAAGAAAGAATTCGGGTAGATGCTTCCAAATACGAAAAAATTGAAACGGCTAACAAAAAAGCTTCCGCGGTAAGGGAAGCCGAAGCGAAAGTTGCCAAAGCCAAAACCGAGCCGACAGCAAAAGCAGAGAAAACCGCTGCTGCCGAAAGGTCGTCTGAAAAAGCAAAAACCAAAACCGCCGAAGTCAAATCAGGTAAAAAAGCCGCGATTCAGGCAGGTTATGCTGAAAAAGAACGCGCCTTGAGCCTGCAACGCAAAATGAAAGCGGCAGGTATCGACTCGACTATTACCGAAGTGATGACGGATAAAGGCAAGGTTTACCGCGTCAAATCGGGCGCATACAAAAACGCCTACGACGCCGAACGCGACTTGAACAAATTGCGCGTACACGGCATTGCCGGACAGGTAACCAATGAATGATATTCCGTTAGCCGACATACTCGCCTTCGGCGTGATTGCGGCGTGTATCGTGATGTCGATGATACGCGGCGTCATTGCCGAAGCGGGTTCGCTGTTTGCGTGGGTGATTTCCTTCTTGTTGGCTAAAACGTTTGCCGTGCCGTTTTCAGAAGTGGCGTTCAAATCGATTCAACCGCATGCCTTGGGCGTTGCCATTTCGTTTGTCGTGATTTTCTTTTTGGCGCGTTTTTTACAGCAGTTTTTGCGTACCATACTGACCAACGCAGCGTCATCGATGGGGCTGGGAAGTGTCAACAGGGTATTGGGCGGCGTGTTCGGCGCAGTCAAAGGCGTGTTGCTGGTAACTTTGGCGGTCATGGTCTGCGCTTATACCGATTTGCCGGAAACGGAAGATTGGCAAAGTTCGTACAGTATTCCTTATTTCCAATCATTGTCTGAAGTCATCATGCCTTATCTGCCCGGTCAGAAGGACAAGGCGGAAGATAAGGCGGAATCGTAAATCTACCGGTTTCAGACGACCCCGATTGCATCGAAGGTCGTTTGAAACCGGTTTTTATTGGGATATATTGTTGTATAGAGAGTTAAGTTTAAACACCTGCACAGCTTTACTTTACTCTGGTTTGAAAAGAATAATTTTTTATTGAGTTATCAGGGTAATAAGTGAAATAGTTTTATACATTTTGCTGTCGGCAACCTCATTGCCTTGCTCTGATTTAAGTTTAACCCAATATTTTTTAGATCAAATTTCTGCGAAGATCCGTTATAAGAATTGCAAAATAAAAATCCCCACTGAAAAGTGGGGATTTTGCTTTGCAATTCTTTTGCTTAACCTTTGCGGGCAGGCAATTTTTCTTTAATGCGGGCCGCTTTACCAGTCAGACCACGCAAGTAGTACAGTTTGGCGCGACGAACGTCACCGCGGCGTTTTACTTCGATTTTTTCTACGGTAGGGGAGTAGAGTTGGAAAGTACGCTCAACGCCTTCGCCACTGGAAATTTTGCGAACGATGAAGTTGCTGTTCAAGCCGCGGTTACGACGGGCGATAACAACGCCTTCGTAAGCTTGCAGACGGCTGCGTGAACCCTCTACTACGCGTACGGAAACGACTACGGTGTCGCCCGGTGCGAATTCGGGGATATCTTTGTTCAGGCGAGCAATTTCTTCTTGCTCTAATTGTTGAATCAGGTTCATTGTTTTTCCTAAATTATGATTGGATTTCCTGTTGCTCTTGCAAGATTTCTTTTAAGAGGCGGGATTCCTTTGGGATTAAACTGCGCTTTTCCAGTAGGTCTGGTCTGCGCTCCAGGGTGCGCCGCAGCGATTGTTTCAACCGCCATTCGGCTATCAAGCCATGATTGCCCGAACGCAATACGTCGGGAACAGTCATGCCTTGGAATTCTAAAGGTTTGGTGTAATGAGGGCAGTCTAGTAGGTCGTCTGAAAACGAATCCTGTTCGGCTGACTGTATGTCGCCCAATACGCCGGGTATCAGTCTGAGTACGGCATCCATCAGCATCATGGCGGGCAGCTCTCCGCCGGAAACGACAAAGTCGCCTATGCTGATTTCTTCATCTACGCTGCTTTGCAGCAGGCGTTCGTCAATTCCTTCGTATCGTCCACAAAGCAGTATGAGATGCGGAGATTTTGCAAGTTCTACGGCTTTTTTGTGGGTTAGCGGTTGACCTTGCGGACTAAGGTAGATGACTTTTGCAGGCGCTGAAGATATTTGTTTGGCTTCTTCTATCGCTGCTTGCAGCGGCGGCGCCATCATAATCATTCCTGGACCTCCGCCAAAGGGGCGGTCGTCAATATAGCCGAGTTTGTTGTCGGCGAATTTGCGGGGATTGATGGCTTGGAATTGCCAAAGGTTTTGTTTTTTTGCGCGACCGGTTACGCCGTATTCGGTAATGCTGTCGAACATTTCGGGGAAGATGGTGATGGCTTGTATCAACATCAGTAGTCTAAGCCCCAGTCGGCGGTAATGGTTTTGCCTTCAGTATCGACGGTTTCGATGTAGTTGGATACGAACGGGATCAGGATTTGGCCATGTTCCCCATTAATCATCAAAACATCGTTGGCGCCGGTTTCCATCAGGTTTGTGACTTTGCCGAGCACGATATTGTCTTTGTTGACAACGGTCATGCCGACTAAATCTGCCCAATAATATTCGTCTTCCTCGGTAGGAGCGAATTCTTCTCGGGGAATTTCGATGGTATAGCCACGCAGGGCAAAAGCCTGATCGCGATCATCTATGCCTTCAAATTTAACCTGAAGCTCTCCGCTGACGATTTTGCCGGCTTCGAGTGTAACGTTCAGGGTTTTACCGTCTTTGCTTAACTGCCACTCAGGGTAGTCCAGGAGGCTGTCGGCGTATTCTGTATTGGCGGCTATTTTGAGCCAACCTTTGATGCCGAATACGCCTTTGATGTAGCCCATGGCTACCCGTTGTCGAGTGTCGGTCATAGCAAGATTAGCCGGTGATTAAGCAGCAGCTTTTTGTTCTTTGATCAGTTTTGCAACTGCGTCGCTGACTTGTGCGCCTTGGGCGATCCAGTGGTTCAGGCGGTCGGCTTGGAGGCGTACGCGCTCTTGTTTTTCATTGGCAACAGGGTTGTAGAAGCCAACGCGCTCAATGAAGCGGCCGTCGCGACGGTTGTGGGAGTCGGCAACGACTACGTGGAAGAAGGGACGGTGTTTAGAACCACCGCGAGCCAAACGGATAACTACCATTTTGAGTCCTTTTGAGAAAATCGGATAGATAAGAAACCGCTAATTTTAGGATATTTTGCGTTGTTCATGCAAGTTTTTATTTGTTTTTGTTGCTGTTTTGCGGAGTGGTCAGGCTTAGGCGTGCTTGGCACAAAGTGTTGTCTTCTTCGGAGGGGGTAATGGTAAAGCCTGATTTTTCAGCAAGTTTAAGCATAGGGGTGTTGGATTTGAGTATTTGGGCACTCATGACGCGGTAGCCTTGTTGTGTTGCCGATTGGATAATCAGCTTCATCATTTCCGCTGCCAACCCTTTGCCGCGTACGTTTTCAGCAAGCGTGATGCCGAATTCGCATTCGTTGCGGTTGATACGGCTGAAGCGGCTGACGGCGACGATGAGGTCGTCTGAATTGCGTGCCGTCCATGCGGCTTCGCTGTGGTAGTCGAGTTTGCTGAAGCGCGCGAGGGTGGGGATGGGCAATTCGTTGGTGTGGGTCATGAAGCGGGTGTAGCGCGCTTGCGGAGAAAGGCTGCGGACGAATTGCTGCTTGGCTTCCGCGTCTTCGGGGGTGAAGGGGCGGATGGTTACGGTTTCGCCGTTTTTGAGGGTAAGCGTGGCAAGATGCTCGGTCGGGTAGGGGGCGAGCACGTTTTGGATGGGGGCTTCGCTTTCGGTTTTTGCGCCCAAAAGTTCGGCAGCGGCTTCGCCGGTATTACGGAGGAACTCGGCGGCGGCAGGGTTTTTGCTGCGCAGGTATTCTGCTGCGGTCTGTACTTTGGCGGCGGCTTGTTCGAGCTTGAGGGTGGCTATATTGGTTGATTTGTTTTTCGGGGAGGGGCGTTCGTCAGCCTGCAAGATAAAGTCGCTGCTGTATTGGTCGCCATTAAGGTTGAGCAGGATTTCGCCGATGTATTGTTGCCGTTGGCTGAGTGTGTTTAAGGTGTGCAAGAGTTGGTTGAGGATATGCGTGTTTTCAAGTTGGGCGAAATGGGCGATGTGTTCAATGTCCAGTGTAGAAAACGGCGGGAGCGCGGCAGTGGTTTTGCCTTGATGGTATACGGTCAGGATGTCGCCATAGACGGTATGGCGTTGAAAACGGAATTGCACCGCGTTATGCACGGTGTGCTGATAGGCAGGCAGGCACAGGGCTTCGGCAAGCAAGGGCAGGTCTTTTGAAGCGAGGGCTTTGGTAATGTTTCTTGCTTGCGGGGTTTTCAGACGACCTTTTTTAGGCGTGGCGATGCGTAACTGCTCTTTTTGGAGTTGGTCGGCAATGTTTCGGAACGATACGGCTTGCAGGGCTTGTTCAGGACGGTCGAAATGTAGGAGGTCTTCTGAAAAGCGGCTGCTGACAAGTAAGGGTTTGGCAGTGTGTTTCGCCAGCACGCTCAGGGTGCGGGTCAGATTTTTTTCGTCGGGACTGTCGGTCGGGGCAACGATGGCGAGCAGGGCTTCGGTATGGGTATTTTGAAGGTGTTGGCTGGCGATGCTGTGGTAATGGGCGGGCGTGGGTGTGCTGCCGATGTAGCCTTGGCGGATGTGCGGCTGCTTGGTGGGGAATTGGAGTTTTAGGTTTGGGGGCGCACAGGTTTCCAGCCACTCGGCAGGGGTGTCGGACAGGATGTCGATGCTGTTCAGAGGGGGAAGGTCGGATAAACGCGCGTGCAGGGCGGCTTCGAGTTCGCTGCTGCTGAATGTGGCGAGGAAGTTGCAATGACGCGCAAGGCAGCGTAACACGGCTTTTTCGGTGTTGTCCGAACGGTGGGTAACGTGGAGGATAAGCGGTGTGTGGCGGGTGAAATGGCGGATGGCGCTGAACAGGTTGCGCTGGTTTTCGGCCGGGTTGTGTTCGATAACGGCAACTTTGGTGTGGCGGTTGTGGCCGAAACGGTTGAGCCAGTCGGCAGAGGTGGTGGGGCTGAGCGGATAGTTGAGGCTGATGTGGCGTGAAATGCCCTGTCCCATTTTTTGCAGCATGAGGTTGATTTCGCTGCTGACGGAGGCGTGTCCGGTCAAAAGGGCGGTGTAGCCTGCCGGATGGTCGGGTTGGGAACTGATGTTGATGCTTTGCGATGGAAGCTGCACGCCCGCGGGGCTGCACACGCTGATGTTGAGTTCGTTGCCGTGGTGTTTTTTGATGGCGGCTTCGGCGATGTGCCATTCGTCGTCGGACAGGCTTTCCCAGTCTTGGATGAGGATGATGTGGCCGAACTGTTTTTTGCGGCAGGATTTGAACAGGGCGTCGTAGCTGTCGGGCGGCGTTACGGCGATGACGAGGTCGGCGCTGCCGGGGATTTTGTTGAGGTTGGTGTAGGAGGTGAGTCCGGCAACCGTGCGGTGGCGGAGGTTGACGGGTGTGATTTGACCTTGAAACGGTGCGCTCAGGAGGTTGCTTAGGATGCGTTCGCCCAAGCTGTATGGGCGTTCGCTCGCGCCCACGAGGATGATGTGGTTGGGCATGAAGAAGTAGCCGGACATGGATTGGGCGGACATGGTGCCTCCTTTTCTGTATGTAGATGGTGCGTTTCAGACGACCTTTCGGGCGGTTTGGGTTGAAGGGTTGCCGTGTGTAAATGAACCGGATTCGGTGTTTATTGTTTGTTTTTGTTGTAAATGAAAAGTTTGTTTGTTGCTTGGAATGGCGAACATGCAAACTATAAATGATTTAATTATTTATATGGATTATATATGACAAATGGCATAAAAGGTCGTCTGAAAGGCGGGAACGTAAGGGTTTGTTCTTTTCAGACGACCTTTTATAGGCTTGGGGTGTGGCAATTTGTTTATAGTGGATTAACTTTAAACCAGTACGGCGTTACCTCGCCTTGCCGTACTATCTGTACTGTCTGCGGCTTTGTCGCCTTGTCCTGATTTAAATTTAATCCACTATACAAACCCCGATGGGTAATATTCATGGTCAAGAGTTTTTAGGATGCGGCTTTTCCGTTTTGCCGTTCACTTTCTTTTTGGGTAGGATAAAGTGCATTTTCAAACCATTCGGCTTGATGTTTTCAGCCATGATTTTGCCGTTGTGCTGCTCCATGATGTGTTGGGTCAGGGCAAGGCCTAAGCCGGTACCGGGTTTGCTGGCGCTGGAGTCGGCACGGTAAAAGGCGGTGAAAATGTGCGGCAGTTGCATTTCGTCCACGCCGGGACCGTTGTCGGTAACGTCCACAATCCAATGCTTGCTGTCTTGTCCGATATTGACGCGGATGGTGCTGCCTTCGGGGCTGTAATTGATGGCATTGCGGATAACGTTGTCAAACGCGCGGTACAAATAGCCTTCGTTGGCGCAGACCGTGGCATTTTCGGGGATTCTGGGTTCGACCGAAAGGGTAACGGTTTGTTTGTTCTGCTGGGCGATGCTTTGGTTGTCTTCCACGATGTTTTTCAGGAAGGGGACGAGCTTCAGGCTTTCTTTTTCCAGCGGGATGTTGGACGTTTCCAAACGGGAAAGCGTCAGCAATTCGCCAACCAAGGTATCCATGCGGGTCAATTCGCCTTCCAGCCTTTTCAGATATTGTTCCTGCTTTTGCGGCTGCGCCTGAATCAGTCCGACAATCGCCTGCATACGCGCCAAAGGCGAGCGCATTTCGTGGGAGACGTGGTGCAGCAGGTGGCGTTCTTTGGCAACGAGTTTTTCCAGTTTTTCCGCCATTTTGTCGAACTGGATGGCAAGGTGGGACAATTCGTCGTCGCGGTCGTCCACTTGCTGGGAAATACGGGTTTCAAGTTCGCCGTTTGCCACCCTGTCCATACCGCTGCCCAAAATTTTGATGGGCTTGGTAATGTTGCTGGCGAGGATGTACGCCATCAGCAGACCGACGACGATGATGAAGGACAGGATGATGAATTCGTGCCAAATCGGGGCGAGTGGCAGGCCCGGGATAAAGAGCGGGCTGGGCAGGCGTTGCGCCTGATGGCTGTCCCAACCTTTGATAAAGAAGAGGTATTCTTCGCCGAAACGGTCGTATTCGATGTGCGCCAAATCAGAATTGGGATTATTGATGGCAAACACGCGGGCGCGTTCGATGGTGTGGTTGTCGATGTTGCGGTCGAGGATGTCTTTTTTCTCGTCGCCCAAAATGACGTAAACGGAATTGGAGACGGGGCTGTCTTCCCATTCCGCCAAAATTTCGCGCGCACCGCTGTCCCCGCGCGCCCTAAAGGCGGAGAGGATGCTGTTCATCAAAGTGGTTTCGATGGTGCGGCGTTGGTTGAATTGGTTTTCGGCAAGGGTATTTTGCACCAGCCAAAAAGAAAAACTCGCCACAAAGATTGCGCAGACGATGACTGCGCAAAATGTGGCGAAGATGCGTTGAAACAGTTTCATTGATCTGTTTTATCTTTAGTTTTTAACAAACAGGTAGCCCAAGCCCCGTACGGTCTGAATCAGCGAGGCATCGCCCAGTTTGTGGCGGATGCTGGAGATGTGGACGTCGATGCTGCGGTCGAATTTTGCCAGTTTGCGGTCAAGCGCTTCGATGGACAAAGTTTCTTTGCTGACGACTTGTCCGGCATGGCGCATCAGGACTTCAAGCAGGTTGAACTCGGTGCTGGTCAGTTCGAGCGGAGTGTCTTTGATGGTCGCCTGACGTTTGGCAGGGTAGAGGACGACGTCGCTGACGGAAATGCTGTTTGGCGCGTTGTTCGGCTCGCCGCTTTGTTGCGCACGGCGCAGGATGGCATTGATGCGTGCCAACAGTTCGCGCGGGGTGCAAGGTTTCGGAACATAGTCGTCCGCACCCATTTCCAATCCGATGATGCGGTCGATGTCGTCGCCTTTGGCGGTCAGCATGATGATGGGAACGGTGCTTTGCGAGCGGACGTTTTTCAATACGTCCAAGCCGTTCATTTTCGGCATCATGGAGTCTAATACGACGACATCGTACTGGCCGGTCAGGATTTCGTGTACACCGGCTTCGCCGTCCGGAACGCTGTGGACATTCAATCCTTCGGCAGTAAGGTATTCGGTAAGCAATTCAGTCAGCAAAGCGTCGTCATCTACGAGTAATACGCGACTCATGGGATTTCCTTTTCGTGATTGTATGCGCTGCGCAAACCCGAAATAAACGGGTGCGGCGGATAGTGATGGCTAATCTTAACACGCATTTTGAGTTTTTTGATAGCTTGTTTTCCTATGCTTTTGCGCTTTTTTGCATTGCAGGGACGCTGTCTTTACATTTTCAGACGACCCCTGTACCAAATCCCCAAAATATACGCCGGATACGCGTCAAACGGACGGCAAAATAATGCCGGTAAAGGCTGTGTTCGAGAAAGGACGGAGGGATTCTATAGTGGATTAACTTTAAATCAGGACAAGGCGACGAAGCCGTAGACAGTACAGATAGTACGACAAGGCGAGGCAACGCCGTACTGGTTTAAAGTTAATCCACTATAAAACAGGTCGTCTGAAAACGTATTCAGCTTTCAGACGACCTGTTTGATGTTAGAATAATTGTTTATATTGATGAATGAATCACCAAGAGGCTTGTCGATATGTCCTTATCCATTGACGAACAGCTTTTGCCGCACCGCAATGCCATCGATGAAATCGATGCCGAGATTTTGCGCCTGTTGAACGAGCGCGCAGGCCATGCGCACGCCATCGGCGAATTGAAAGGAACGGGCGCGGTGTATCGTCCCGAGCGCGAAGTGGCAGTATTGAGGCGGATTCAGAGTTTGAACAAAGGCCCGCTGCCTGACGAGTCTATCGCAAGACTGTTTCGTGAAGTGATGAGCGAATGCTTGGCGTTGGAGCGTCCGCTGACGATTGCCTACCTCGGTCCGCAGGGAACGTTTACCCAGCAGGCAGCCATCAAACATTTCGGCCATGCCGCCCATACCGCCGCATTTCAAACCATAGACCAGTGTTTCCGACAAGTTGAAACGCGGCAGGCGGATTATTTGGTTGCGCCGGTTGAAAACTCGACCGAAGGCTCGGTCGGACGCACTTTGGATTTGCTGGCAGTAACCGCATTGAAAGCCTGTGGCGAAGTCATTGTCCGCATCCATCACAACCTCTTGCGTAAAGGCACGCATGAATTAGGCGGCATCACAAAAGTCTTCGCACATGCCCAAGCGCTGGCGCAATGCAACGACTGGCTCGGACGCAACCTGCCCAACGCCGAACGCATCGCCGTTTCCAGTAACGGAGAAGCGGCAAGACTGGTGGCAGAATCAGACGACCCAAGCATCGCCGCCATCGCAGGGCGTACCGCAGCCGATATTTACCATTTGAACTATGTCGCCGAGTGTATCGAAGACGAGCCGAACAACACCACGCGCTTTTTGGTTATGGGTCATCAAGATACAGGCAGCAGCGGCAAAGACAAAACCTCGCTGGCAGTCTCCGCACCCAACCGCGCCGGCGCCGTCGCCGCGCTGTTGCAGCCGTTTACCGAATCAGGCATTTCCATGACCAAGTTCGAAAGCCGCCCGAGCAAATCCGCGCTGTGGGAATACCTGTTCTTCATCGACATCGAAGGACATCAAAACGACGAAAAAGTCCAAAACGCACTGCGGCTCTTGAGCGAACGCGCATCATTTGTCAAAGTCATCGGCTCTTATCCGGCAGCCGTTTTGTAATGTAGCGGGAATGAAGAAGGTCGTCTGAAACTTTCAGACGACCTTCTTTATATCAAACCTGAGTCCATTATTTATCCACGACGATTTTGGCTGCCTGTTCGTCAGGCGAGGGTTCGTATTGTGTGGATTCGTCGCCGTAATACAGCACGCCGAGTTTGATGGGGATGCGGCCTTGCGATTTGCGGTGGGCGTTGGAGTCGCGCAGGGAGTAGGCGCAGCCGCAGTATTCTTGTTGGTAGAAGTGTTCGCGTTTGCTGATTTCGATCATGCGCGCGCTGCCGCCGCCTTTGCGCCAGTTGAAATCCCAATAGACGACATCGTCGTAGGGCGCGGCGGCGCGGTGGCCGCAGTCGTTGATTTGCGCCATGTTTTTCCAGCGGGAAATGCCCAGCGAGCTGGTGAAGACGGGGAAGCCGTTTTCGTGGGCGTATTGGGCGGCTTTTTCGAAACGCATGTCGAAACACATGGTGCAGCGGATGCCGCGTTCGGGTTCGAATT
The DNA here is from genome assembly GCF_982712965.1 of Neisseria flava. NCBI lineage: Bacteria > Pseudomonadati > Pseudomonadota > Betaproteobacteria > Neisseriales > Neisseriaceae > Neisseria > Neisseria flava. The sequence continues at coordinate 17,881 of NZ_CEXQBZ010000115.1, forward strand.
CCATGCCTTTGGCTTTGGCGAACCATTCTTTGCGGTCGTTTTCGTAGTCGTCGTCTTTGTCGATGAAGGGGATGCCGAATTTGTCGGCGAAGCGCATGTTTTCTTCTTTGCGCAACATGTATTCTTTGAGCGGGTGGATGTTGGGGTTGTAGAAGTAGATGGTATAGTCGATGCCGCTGGCGAGCATGGCTTCCATCACTTCGCCGCTGCACGGGGCGCAGCAGGAATGCAAGAGGACTTTTTTATTGCCGCCGGGCGGGACGAGGATGGGGCGGTTGATATCGGTAACGATGGGGCTGGTTTTGTCGTTCATGATTGGGGCGTTCCGTTTCGGTGTTTCAGACGACCTCTTGGGTTTTATGGGTCGTCTGAAAGGGTTGTGGTGTGTTTATTGGATGGGTTTGTTTTGTTTTTTGGCTGCTTTGCCGTCTTTGGGATCGGGTGGCGGCGGCTCGGCGAAGATGGTTTCGGGGTTGGGGTGTGCGGCAAATTCTTGCAGCAGTTTTTGGTAGTCTTGGGACTGTTTCATCAGCTCGGCTGCGGCGGTTCGCAGGTTGTCCACGTCTTCGGGCGGGAGGTAGAAGCTGGTGGGGATGTTCAACACTTTGTCGCGCAACGCGGACGGCGGCAGGTCTTTGAGGTTGAGGCTGACGAAGGAGAAGCTAATTCCGTCTCCGCTTTGTTGGTTGGCTTCGTTGCGTTGATCGACAAAGGCGCGGAAGCGGCGCAGGGATTCTTGGGTGTATTGGTCGATGGGGATGTTGATGATGGAGGTAACGACGTCGCGGAATCCGGGGACGGCGGCGGTTTTGTCCATATTGCTGCTGATTTGGTTTTGGGCGTTGACGCTGATGACGACGATGTGGCGCAGGTTGCGGCTGCGGATTTGTTGTTCCAACACTTTGTCGGGATAGATTTCGGTCATGTCCAAGAGGCTGCGCATGCCGAGGTTGTCGGTCAGTCCGCCGTCTATCAGGTGGATGTAAGGGCGGGTTTTGCTGTCGCTGTATTTGTTGAACCTGTTTTTAAACTCTTGATAAGTGGCGTTTTGCTGCTTTTGCGATTCGAGGCCGGTCATTTGCAGTTGCGGCGGCAGGGTGTAGCCGCAGTTGCCGCCGTTGTTGTTGAGGGTAATCGGGGCAAACACCATCGGCACTGCACTGGAAGCGGCGACGGCACGGGCAAGTCGCAAACCGCCCAAGTCGATACACATGGGATCGAAGTATTCTTGCGTGAAGTTCAGGCGTTCGCCTGCGCCCATGTCGGTGGCGGAAATGATGGCGAACGGGCCTTTGCCGTATTTTTCCAAATCGCGGAAGGTGGTTTTGCCGAAAAGGTGGTTTTCAAACTGCTCCTGTAAGAGGTCGCCGCGTCCGTATTCGGGCGAGGCAAGGCGGGGCAGGTTGGTCATGGAGAAGGCTTGTTTGACGACTTGGCGTTGGAAGTTTTGGTGAAGGAAAAGCTTGTAAAACATGGGGATGGTTTCTTCGCCTTTGAGCGCGAAATAGGCGGCGAGGACGGAGCCGCCGGATACGCCGACCACCAAATCGACATTGGACATCAGCGATTTGCTTTTGCCGCCGATGGTAACTTTTTGCTGCTGAAGCTGTTCCAACACGCCGTAGCCCAACGCCGCCGCGCGCGTGCCGCCGCCGGAGAGCATCAGGATGATGAAGGTGTCGTCTTCTTCGCGCTGAAACTGGCTGGTTTCAAAACGATAGCCTTGGTTCATATCAATTTTATTGATGGTGGCGACAGGCTGATACTTGACCAGCGAGCAGGCAGACAGCGCGGCTAAAGTAAAGGCGGTCAGGACGGTTTTGAACGGGCGTTTCGGCATGGAAGTTTGGCTGTGAAACGAAAGAGCTTGATTATAATGGATTAAATCGGTTTTTGATACCGTGCGGCAGGTTAAGCGATGCCACAGCGTAGATTGGAAGGTTTTCAGACGACCTTTGGTTCATTCCGCAATCGGACAGGTCGTCTGAAAAATAAAATCAGGATTTATCTGCCTTATCTCCGATTTTGCCTTCTTTGCCCTGAAGCAGGTTTTGGATATTGCTTTTATGACGGTACAACACCAGCACGGCGATGACGACGGTCGCCCAAGCCCAAGAAGGGTAGGGCATCAGCCAAAAGGCGACGAGCGGCGCGGCTACGGTGGCAGTCAACGCGGCAAGTGAGGACACTTTAAAGCCGAACGCCATCACCAGCCAAATCGCCGCGCAAACCAAAGCCGTTGCAGGAGAAAGCGCCAGCAGTACGCCCAACGCAGTCGCCACACCCTTGCCGCCTTTGAAGCCGAAAAACAGCGGCCACATATGTCCGACCAATGCGGCGACGGCAACCGCTGCTATGGTGATGTCCGACAGATTCAAAGCATCTTGCAGACAGCGTGCCAAAATCACCGCCACCAAACCTTTGAGCGCGTCGCCCAGCAAAGTCAACGCCGCTGCCTTTTTCTTGCCGCTGCGCAAAACATTGGTCGCTCCGGGGTTGCCCGAGCCGTAAGTGCGCGGATCGTCCATGCCGTAATATTTGGAAACAATGACGGCAAACGACAGCGAACCGATTAAATAAGCCGCGATAACGGCAGATACATTGAACATTTCAGATGCTTTACTTAAAATGGGACGCTCATTTTATCAAAAAAACAGGCAGGCAAATGGACAAAATCTTTTTACGCGGCATGAAGGCGGACACCCTGATCGGCGTGTACGACTGGGAACGCGAACGCCCCCAAACCCTGATTTTGGACTTGGACATCGGCATCCCCGAACAAAGCGGTCAGGACGACCACATCGGCAATACCGTCCACTACGGCGAAGTCTGCGAAGCCGTCAGGGCAAGCCTTGCCGAACAAAGCTTCCTCTTGCTCGAATCATTGGCGGAACACATCGCCAAGCTGATTCTCGAAAATTTCGGCGCGTTGAGTGTACGCGTCAGAATCATCAAGCCCGGCATCCTGCCCGATGTTAAAGAAGTCGGCATTGAAATCGAACGCAGCAGGGTTTAAAACAGCACAAACGTTTTAGCGAAACCCGCTTCGCTCCCTTTCAGACGAGCCTTTTCATGACTCAAGAGGTCGTCTGAAAGCTCGGCTCCAAAGAAGTTAAAACCCATTCCCGATTTTCAGACGACCCCGTATCAAACTTTACAAAGAGAACACGCAAATGGATTTGAAAGAAACCAAACTCAGCAGCGAGCCGATTTATCAAGGCTCATTTGTTACCATCAACCGCGACAAAGTCCGCCTGCCCAACGGCAACGAAAGCCAGCGCATCGTCATACGTCATCCCGGTGCGGCCTGCGTTTTAGCGGTTACCGAAGAGGGCAAAGCCGTACTCGTGCGCCAATGGCGTTACGCCGCAGACGCTGCCACGCTCGAGCTGCCCGCCGGCAAACTCGATGCAGGCGAAGACCCTGCCGAATGCGCCCTGCGCGAGCTGGCGGAAGAAACCCCGTACACCGCCGACCGCGTCAAACTCATCAGCAGCTTCTACACCGCCATCGGCTTCTGCGACGAAAAAATGTACTTCTACCAAGCAGAAGGCGTGCGCCTCGGCAGCACCCTGAGCAACGACGAAGACGAAATCACCGAAACCGTCCTGATGAGCAAGGAAGAAGCCTGCGCCGCTTTGGAACACAATGAAATCAAAGACGGCAAAACCTTAATTGGGTTGCAATATTGGCTGATGCAGGATTGATGTGAAGAGAATGTAAAAAGGTCGTCTGAAAGAATGTTTTCAGACGACCTTTTTGTTTAAAGTACCACTTATTTGGTGAAGTTTTTCAGTATGGCGGAGGCGATGTCGTCCAAGCCGAAACCGTCGGCTTCCTGCGCCGAGCCGTTGGGGGTGGCTTTATCAACGAGGTTGGGCAGGACTTGAGCCAGCAGGTCGCCCGCCTGGTTGGCATCGATGCCGAACTTTTGCGCCACTTGGCTGATGGTGTCGCTGCCCAGCGCGTTTTGCAAATCGCTGCCGGATATGGGCGCGTTGTCTTGTTGGTTGGAAACCCAGCTGTTCAATACGTCGCCCAATCCGCCTTGTTGCAACTGGTTGATCAGACTGCCCACGCCGCCTTGCTGACGTACCAAATCCATCGCCATATCGGTCAGAGAGTTTTGTGCGCCGCTACCGTCTTTACCGCCCAGTGCTTGTGCTGCCGCGTTCAGCAGGCTGTCTATTAATGCCATGATGTTTCCTTTGTGTGAAGTGTAAAATGCCGAGTGTAACAAAATTCCGTCATTTAATTCGCGGTTTAACTCAATTAAACCCGGCTTAGGGAGAATTGACGCGAAAACAAAAAAGGTCGTCTGAAAGCCTGTGTTGCACTTGAAATCCGAATCCAAGGCCCCTTTATTTCAAGCCGAGGCAGGGAGGTTTCCGCTATTCCCCGTCTTGGAAAATCACGTCGTTTTCAAACCGCGCCATATTGTGCAGCCCGTCGGTCAGGGCGATGCCTTTCATTTCGTGGCGGCGAACCAAGTCCAACACGGCTTCCTTGCCGGAAACGGGATGGCAGCCGGCGGGTCCCATATGTTGGAAACGGTCGGTGTAAAAGAGGTATAAATAACCGTCCCGCGCGTAAAACCCGCCGTCTTTGCGGTTTATCCCGACAAAAAGCGGCTGCTCCGCCAATTGGTTCCAAACGATATATTTCACGGATTTCGCCAAATCCGCCGAATATTTTTCCACCAGCCCGATCAGCAACACATTCTCCTGCGGCATGTTGCCGGCAAAAAAGTCCAGCAATTCGTCATCTTCGACATTCGTGAACTGCTTGAACAATTCCTCCGCCCGCGCGGATGTAACCTTATAGGGATTGGAAAAACCGACAATGGCTATCGGATGAAATTGCAGCGGCAGCTTGGCATCGGTGCCGATAGACAAAGCATCCATCTTCTCTCTGGAAGCCGCCATGCTGCCCGCACCGTTGACGCGCATCAACCAAGAAAGCGCGCATTCAAAATGCCCGCCGTCCTGCCCTCTGTATTCCATCAGTTGAATGCCCAACGAGTGCGCGACACGCAGGACATTACTCAAATTATTGAACTGGTCCGCTTTATCCAACGCACCGACCAAGCCGATGCCGTCTAAAGCGCCGTCCTGCCCGTCTGAAAAAGTCCGCGCGGCTTCATAGGTGTCAAACAGATACAAAACCGTCCGTCCGTCTTTCAGACGACCTATGTAAGGGATGCCCGTCCCTTCCGATACATCCGCCTGCATGGCAGACAGCGGCACATACACTTTATCTTTTGCATAAATCGCCCGCGCCGCGCCCTCGCTTTTTTCCTGCGCGGAAAGTTTGCGCGGCTCTTGTGCCGTTTCGTCGGACGGCTTGTTCCCAAAAATTTTCGACAAAATACTCATTCGGTTTTCCTTATGTATTGGTATGCGCCCGCTTGACTGCTTTTCTGCGCAACAGAACGGCGGTAAACCGGGCGCGCAAGATTTTATCACAGCCTTTTTCAGACGACTTGCATTACCCCTAAGATACCGTCCATAATAGCTTTATGCTTTAAGCTAGGAAAAACAATGACTATCCGAACCCCTACCTTATCCCTACTCACCCTGCTTATCCTCTTCCCGACGATGGCTGCAGCGAACGACGAACCGCCCGCCGACGGCGACACTTGGTTGGACCACCGCCACAAAGGAGTTTCCAAACGCTTGGACAAATGGTCCAACCGCATCGACGACTGGTTTGGCGAACCAAATCCCGACCATCCTGCCGACGCTAACCTGCGCCTTATGCTTGATACCGAATGGAACCCTGACGACAAGTTTACCGTGACGCCGCGCGTACGGGGTCGTCTGAAACTGCCGACCTTAGAGGAAAAAGTCCATGTGATTTTCGGTGACGACTCTTTGGACGACGAGTTGAAACACGAAGCCAACGCCTACCGCAACCGTACCAATACCAACGGCAGGATATTCGATGCATCCCAAAGCCGCGACAAAAATGCTTCCATTGCCGTACGCTGGTCTGAAGCATTCGCAAAACAGCACACCGATACCGACTTCGATATCGGTATCCGCTACGGCAGCGACCTGTTCGCCCGCGCCAAAAGCTCGAGCAATTGGCAACTGACCGACAACATCGACACCAGCTTGGAACAAATCTACCGTTACGGCATCAAGAGCAAACACCATGTCCGTACCAACTGGGAAACGCGTTACATCCCCAACGAAAAAAGCTTTATCGCCAATCAGGCACACCTGCAATACGAACACGATAAAACCGAAGACTGGACATGGGGCAACAGCCTCTTCCGCCAACACAACCTCGGCAAACACCGCCACGTCAACTACGGCGTGTACACCGGCGGCAATATCGAAAAACGCAAAGCCGCCCTCAATACCTACGGCCCGTTTACCACCTACCGCCAGCCGATTTGGCGCAACTGGCTGTTTACCCAAACCGAGCTCAACTACTACAACAACCGCAAGGAAAACCAAAAACACCGCGTCGGCGCGCTGTTAAGGATTGAAGCCTTGTTCTGATGCAAAAAGGTCGTCTGAAAGCCTGCTGCCGGATTCAACCCCGTCAATACAGCTTTCAGACGACCTTTTTTCTCAAAATTTTTTCAAACTCTCTCAATCGGATGATTCTTCCGAACCTTCTTCCCTGCCGTTGAAATACTCCGCCGCACCGCCATCGAAAAAGCCCTGCAAAATCGCTTGCGCCGCCACTTGGTCGAGTACCGCCTTTTGCTTGCGCCCGAACACCAGCGCCTCGGCAAGCAGGCTTTCCGCATATAGCGAAGACATACGTTCGTCCACCCAATATATGGGCAGGTTAAAACGCCCGTGCAGGCGGCGGCCGAATTTGCGGCTGAGGCGGGTCAACTCGTGTTCCGTGCCGTCGGCGTGGGTCGGCAGTCCGACGACCAGATGCTTGGGCTGCCATTCCCGTATCAGCTTGGCGATGGCGTTGAATTTCTCGTCATTGCTGTTGCCGGTAACCGTCGCCAAAGGATGCGACAAGCCAAGCTCCGCATCGCCCTGCGCCACACCGATACGCGCCTCGCCGAAATCAAACGCCAAAACCGTCCCTGTCGGCGCTTTATGCATGACCGGCTCCACAGACAAGCGCATCGGGCTGGATGCCCAGCTTGGCGAATGCAGCGGCGTAGCGGTGTTCATAAGGCATATCGAACAAAATATGTTCGTCCGCCTTCACCGTCAGCCAGACATTGTCCGCCAGCTCGCGTTCAAGCTGCCCTTTGCTCCAGCTCGAATAGCCTATGCTGATTAAAATTTTGTCCACCGCGCCTTCACGCGATAAGTTTTCAATCACATCGCGCGAAGAAGTCAGGGCAATGTCGTCTGAAACAATCATACTGTTTTGCCAGTTGCCCACGGGCGTATGCACGACATAGCCGCGGTCGATCTGTACCGGCCCGCCCATCATGACGTGTTCGTGTTGCATCCGTAAAGGAATATTGCGGTCGGACGCCGCAAAAATCATGTCCATCGTAATCGGCGACGGTTTGTTGATGATGATGCCCAACGCGCCCTCTTCGTTGTGTTCGCACACATAAATCACCGAATTTTCAAAAAACGGATCATCCATATCGGGCATGGCAATCAAGAAATGGTCGGTTAGGTTCATATCGCTTGTCTTTTATTTGGTCGGTACAGGCGCATCCACGACGCACGCACCGTAAATCTGTTTGCCTTCCGCACCGGCAATTTGCTGCACATCCGCTTTAGCACCGCTAAAGCAAGACACCGCGCTCAAAGAGTTCTTCGGCGAACCCTGAACGATTTTGTCGCTATAAACTAAATACGCAAACGCCTTACGTTTAGGATCGTAATAACGGATAATCTGCTGGCTCTTAAACGCCAAACTCGCACTGCGTTTAAACACTTCCCGCGGCTTGACGACAGCTTGCTCGTTGTAACGGATGACCTCCGCCGTCTGCACGCACGACACGGAAGCATCGCTCGCATCCTCCTCCAAATTCACCGTCTCTTTCAAACCGCCTTTCTTCGCATAAGAAATATAACAGGCAACCCCTTGCACATCAGGATCGTCAAAACCCTCAACTTCAATACGGTCATTTTTCCCCAGCATATGAAAAACCGTGCTGGCACGTCCGATTTTATCGGTATCGTTACCGCAGGAAGCAAGAAGCAGGGCGCAAAGCGCAGGCAGAATGATTTTATTCATGTAAATAAGAAACCTTTGAGGGTTGAAAATAAAGAAGCTAACACCGTAGCTCCTACTATATAAGACCGCTTGTTCAGATTGCAAGCGCAGAGGAAAGTATTGTCTGAACAAATATGGGCAGATGTTATTTTCAGACGACCCCGCTGACTATATAATTCCGCCTATTGCCTTTATTTTAACGATCCAGAACCAATCATGCGTTACAAACCTCTTTTACTCGCCCTGCTCATCGGTTTCGCTTCTCCCTCTTTTGCCGCCAAAGACGCGCCCAAGGAGAAGGCTGCGCCCGTCAAAAAAAGCGTCAAAGCCAAAAAGGACGCCGAATCTGCTAAAAAAGAAGCTGCCAAAGACAAAGCGAAACCTGCCGCGAAAAAGGAAACTGTCGAAGCGGCGAAAAACGAGCGTGCCAAAGAACGCAGAAACGACAAAGAAACCAAAAAACAAGATAAAGCCGACAAAACCAAAAAAGGCGAAGCCAAAGCGGAAGAGAAGGCAGGCAAAGCCGTTCCCGCAAAAACCGAGCCTGTAAAAGGCAAAGACAAAGCGGCAGACAAACCCGCAGCCAAAAATAATGTAAAGGCAAAAAAAGAAGCCGCCGAGTTGCCTAAAAAAGACGAAGCAGCGGCAAAACAGGACAGAAAAACCGTCGAGAAAAAAACGGACAAAGCCGATAAGAAAACCGCTGCCGCCGATTCAGACGACTTCAAAGCCGCAGTAACCGCCGCCGCCAATGATTTGGAAAGCAAAAAATCGCTGCGCAGCCGCAACGAAGGTTTCATCATCCACGTCAACACCACGTTGAAACAGTTGCAGCAAAGCCGTATCAACCTGTCCGCCATCAACCGCCAGCAGCGCGACGCATGGGACAAGTTCCAAAAGTTCAATGCTGATTTGAACCACCTGAAAACTCAGGTTTCCAACACGCGCGCGCAAATTTCCCGCTTTGTTTCGGGCAATTATAAAAACAGCCAGCCCAACGCCGTTGCCCTGTTCCTGAAAAATGCCGAGCCGGGTCAGAAAACCCGCTTTCTGCGTTACACCCGCTATATCAATACTGCCAACGAGCAAGTCATCAAAGACCTTGAGAAGCAGCAAAAAGAGCTGGCAGCGCAAGAGCAGAAAATCAACAACGAGCTGGCATACCTGAAAAAACTTCAGGTCAACGTCCAATCTTCGCTGCGCCGACACGGCGTAACCAACACCGCCGAACAAGCGGAAAGCCGCCGCCAAAATGCGCAAATGGCAAAAGATGCGCAGAAAAAAATCAACCACAAAGAAAACGAACAACGCCTGAACAACTTGTTGAAAGACTTGGACAAACACAAAGCCGAGCAACGCCGCCAGGAAGCCGAAGCGCGTAAAAAAGCCGCCGAAGCCCGTCTTGCCGCCGCTGAAAAAGCGCGTAAAGACCGCGCTGCCGCCGCGCAAAAAGCCGCCGACGAACGCGTCGCCATGTCCAACCTGACCGCCGAAGACATGAACATCCGCGCGCCTTCCTACGTCAGAATCAGCAATGCCAACAGTTTCAGCCGTATGCAGGGTCGTCTGAAAAAACCGGTCAGCGGCACGCTTGCCGGACTCTTCGGACAAGACCGCGGCGACGGTGAAGTTTGGAAAGGCGTGTTCTACCAAACGACTCCGGCAATCGTCAGCAGCATCGCTGGCGGTACGGTTACCTACGCCGATGAACTGGAAGGTTTCGGCAAAGTCATCGTCATCGATCACGGCGACGGCTATATCAGCATTTATTCAGGCTTGAGCGAAATCGAAGTCGCCAAAGGCTATGCCGTAGCCGCAGGCAACCGCCTAGGCATCAGCGGAACCCTGCCTTCGGGCATGGAAGGCCTGTATTTGGAAGTCCGCTACAACGGACAGGCAATGAACCCGCTCTCCTGGATAAGCTGACCTGCAAACAGGTTTGATATTTTCAGACGACCTTTTGCCGTATCATAGCGTCGTCTGAAATTTAATAACTGAACCCAACGGCCTTATATTCAAAAGCTTTTACACCCGCGCAGATATTTTTTACGCGAATCCGGTTGTTTATCAAGCGTAAATCGCATACAGTCTTGCGGACGTATATTCAGGTCGTCTGAAGCAATATTTCCCTACCCCGTTTCACAGTCATTACGGTCTGAAATGAAATAAGACAAAAAGAAAGCTATTCATAATGTCAACATCCACTTTGAAAAAAGTCGCACTCTACACACTCGGCGCATTCAGCGGTGTCGCCCTCAGCTTGAGCGTTCAAAGCTTTGCCGCCGAAAAAGACAAAAAAGACAACGAAACCCTGCCCGTACAATCCATCCGCAACATGGCGGAAGTTTACGGGCAAATCAAAGCCAATTATTACCAAGACAAATCCGATGCCGATCTCTTTGAAGGAGCGATGAAAGGCATGGTATCCGATCTCGACCCGCATTCCGAGTATTTGGATAAAAAAGGCTTTGCCGATATGAAAGAATCTACCAGCGGCGAATTCGGCGGCTTGGGTATGGAAATCGGGCAGGAAGACGGATTTATCAAAGTCGTTGCCCCGATTGAGGATACGCCCGCCGAGCGCGCAGGCGTGAAAAGCGGCGACTTCATCGTCAAAATCGACAACGTTTCCACACGCGGTCTGACCACCAGTGAAGCCGTGAAAAAAATGCGCGGCAAACCGGGTACTAAAATCACCCTGACCCTTTCGCGCAAAAATGCGGACAAACCCATCGTCGTCAACCTGACCCGCGCCATCATTAAAGTCAAAAGCGTCCGCCATCACCTGCTCGAACCGGGCTATGGCTACATCCGCGTGTCCCAATTCCAAGAGCGCACCGTGGCAGCCATCAATGAATCCGCCAAGGCATTGATTAAAGAAAATAAAGGCGCGCCGCTCAAAGGCCTCGTCCTCGATCTGCGCGATGACCCGGGTGGTCTGCTTGACGGCGCGGTCGGTGTGTCTGCTGCCTTCCTGCCTGCAGATGCAAAAGTCGTCAGCACCAAAGGACGCGACGGCAAAGAAAGCTCGGTATTGAAAGCCCGTCCCGAAGACTATATCCGCGTGAGCGGCAAAGACCCGCTGGCAGATCTGCCCGCCGAGTTGAAGACCATTCCGATGACCGTGTTGATCAACTCAGGCTCTGCCTCCGCTTCTGAAATCGTTGCAGGCGCGCTGCAAGACCATAAACGCGCCGTCGTCGTCGGTACGCAAAGTTTCGGCAAAGGCTCGGTACAAACGCTGATTCCGCTGTCCAACGGCAGCGCGGTTAAGCTGACTACCGCGCTGTACTACACGCCGAACGACCGCTCGATTCAAGCGCAAGGCATCGTTCCTGATGTCGAAGTCAAAGACAAAGACCGCGCTTTTGAAAGCCGCGAAGCCGACCTCGCCGGACACATCGGCAACCCGCTCGGCGGCGAAGACGTCAACAGCAGCAACGAAATCAGTGCGCCTGATTCAAACGAAGCTGCCAAAGCCGATGAAAACGCCAAGTCCAAAAAAGGCAAGGACAAAGAAAAAGACGAAGACATTTCCAGCCGTCGTATTCCTAATCCTGCCAAAGACGACCAACTCCGCAAGGCACTGGATTTAGTCAAAAATCCAGCCGAATGGCAGAAGTCTTTAGGTTTGGCGGCGAAAAAACCGGCTCCGAAAAAAGACAAGAAAGACGGTAAAGACGAAAGCAAATAAGCCCAGTCCGAATCCTTGAAAAAAGGTCGTCTGAAAACGCTATCAGTTTTCAGACGACCTTTTCACACTTCAAAAATCCCATAGGGAAAACATCATGGCAAAAGCCCCTAAAACCATCTACCAATGCACCGAATGCGGCGGCACTTCCCCGAAATGGCAAGGCAAATGCCCGCATTGCGGCGAGTGGAACACGCTTCAGGAAAGCCTTGCCGCTCCCGAACCGAAAAACGCCCGCTTCCAATCTTGGGCGGCGGACACATCGACCGTCCAATCCCTATCTGCTGTGACTGCCACCGAAGTGCCGCGCAATCCGACCGGTATGGGCGAACTTGACCGCGTATTGGGCGGCGGTTTGGTCGATGGCGCGGTCATCCTGCTCGGCGGCGACCCCGGCATCGGCAAATCCACGCTGCTGTTGCAAACCATCGCCAAAATGGCGCAAAGCCGCAAAGTGCTGTACGTTTCCGGCGAGGAATCCGCCCAACAGGTCGCCCTGCGCGCGCAACGTCTGGAACTGCCCACCGAAGGCGTGAACCTGCTTGCCGAAATCCGCATGGAAGCGATTCAAGCGGCGTTGAAACAGCATCAGCCCGAAGTCGTCGTCATCGACTCCATCCAAACCATGTATTCCGACCAAATCACTTCCGCTCCCGGCTCCGTGTCGCAGGTGCGTGAATGTGCCGCCCAACTGACGCGCATGGCGAAACAAATGGGCATCGCCATGATATTGGTCGGACACGTTACCAAAGACGGCGCGATTGCCGGTCCGCGCGTGCTGGAACACATGGTCGATACCGTGCTGTATTTCGAGGGCGACCAACATTCCAACTACCGCATGATACGCGCCATCAAAAACCGCTTCGGCGCAGCAAACGAATTGGGCGTATTCGCCATGACTGAAAACGGTTTGAAAGGCGTGTCCAACCCGTCCGCCATCTTCCTTGCCAGCTACCGCGACGACACGCCCGGTTCGTGCGTTTTGGTCACGCAGGAAGGCAGCCGCCCGCTTCTGGTCGAAATTCAGGCATTGGTTGATGACGCACACGGCTTCACCCCCAAACGCCTCACCGTCGGCCTCGAACAAAACCGCCTCGCCATGCTGCTCGCCGTCCTCAACCGCCACGGCGGTATCGCCTGTTTTGACCAAGACGTGTTCCTCAACGCCGTCGGCGGCGTCAAAATCGGCGAACCCGCCGCCGACCTCGCCGTCATCCTCGCCATGCTCTCCAGCTTCCGCAACCGCCCGCTGCCCGAAAAAATGGTCGCCTTCGGCGAAATCGGCCTAAGCGGCGAAGTCCGCCCCGTCGCACGAGGACAGGAGCGGCTCAAAGAAGCCGAAAAACTCGGCTTCAAACGCGCCATTGTCCCCAAAGCCAATATGCCGCGCAACGAAAAAGAGTTTCCGAATCTAAAAATCTTCGGCGTTTCCAGCCTTCAGGAAGCCATCGAAATCTGCCGCGATGCGGAAAATTGACAGACAGCAATCGGAAAGGTCGTCTGAAAACCTATTTCAAGTTTCAGACGACTTTCACCGAGGAGCGTGTGGTACATTTGATATGCCTCTTACGAAAATCAGTATGAAGCAAAATGCCAACCTATTCTTTTGCCTTTAAGAAGAAGGGAAGGGTGGTAGGCTGGGGATTTTTATTTCACCTTGCCATATTATACGAATGTGAGGTTAGGGTAGGCTGGTGTTTCCGATTTTAATTTGCCGTATAGAGCGGTATATGTTTAAAGATTGAAAAGCGGAAGAGGCTGGAAAATACAGTCGGTTTGAGAAGCAGTTCGCACTACCCCCGCATCCTGTTAAAATACCCGGTCTGAAAAGACAGAAGACAAGAATAGAATTATGAGTATTGCCAATAATAAAAAAGCCTTTCACGACTTCTTTATCGAAGACCAGCTCGAAGCCGGTTTGGTATTGGAGGGTTGGGAAGTCAAAGCCATCCGCGCCGCGCGGGTGCAGTTGAAAGAAAGCTATATCTACTGGAAAAAAGACGCTTTTTATCTGGTCGGCTGCCACATTACCGCGCTGCCGACCGCTTCGACGCATGTCAAACCCGACCCCGTCCGTCCGCGCAAGCTTTTGCTCAAGCAATCCGAAATCAACAAGCTCATCGGTAAAACCGAGCGCGCGGGTTATACCATCGTCCCATTGAACCTGCACTTCACACGCGGCAAAATCAAAATGGAAATCGGCTTGGCGAAGGGTAAAAAACAACACGATAAACGCCAAAGCCTGAAAGAAGCCGACTGGAAACGCGAAAAACAACGTTTGATGAAAAATGTACGCTGAGGCTGATAGCAGCTTGGATTGAACGCCGGACGCCGATGTTGCCGCAAACGTGTGCCAACCGTTTACACATCAAGCCCTATGTTTGCAAAAACATACCCAAGATTGCTTTCTTCAGGCTTTTCAGACGACCCCTGCGCCCCAATAATCAGGGTCGTCTGAAATTTTACGGAGTAACGCCATGTCTCGCTCTTCGCTTTTCCTGCCGCTGTTTTTGATTATCTTCGGTGCCGTTTGGTTTTTGAAAACGACGGACATCCTGCCCGCAACTTCGACCATCGTATCCGCCGGTATGGTGGTGGCGGGGATTGCGGTTTTGGTGATGGACGGTGTCAACAAGCAGTCTATCGTGTCCGGCCCGCTGCTGGTGTATATCGGCGCAGCGGTATATCTGCACAATCAATATTGGCTCGGCTATTCGCCGCTGGTTGCTTTGGGAATGATGGTGCTGGGCTGCCTGCTGCTGCTTTCGCGCAGCGACATGGTGTCTTATAAGCAGCATAAACAGCAAGATAACTAAGCCCCTCTCCCTGCAAAGGTCGTCTGAAAATGGTATAATCCGCCGTTTTCAGACGACCTGTTTTATTATCGGAATCCCGTTTGAAACAGTCAGACCGTTCCCTATCACTCTGCAAAGTTCCCGCCATGACCCAAGACAAAATCCTCATCCTCGACTTCGGTTCGCAAGTTACCCAGCTTATCGCCCGCCGCGTGCGCGAAGCTCATGTTTACTGCGAGCTGCATTCTTTCGACATGCCTTTGGAAGAAATCAAAGCCTTCAATCCGAAAGGCATCATCCTCTCCGGCGGCCCCAATTCCGTTTACGAATCTGACTATCAAGCCGATACCAGCATTTTCGATTTGGGCATTCCGGTTTTGGGCATCTGCTACGGAATGCAGTTTATGGCGCACCACTTGGGCGGCGAAGTTCAGCCCGGCAACCAGCGTGAATTCGGTTACGCGCAAGTCAAAACCATTGATAGCGAACTGACCCGCGATATTTTCGACGACGCGCCGAATACGCTGGACGTATGGATGAGCCACGGCGATAAAGTATCCAAACTGCCCAACGGCTTTGCCGTTATCGGCGATACCCCGTCATGCCCGATTGCCATGATGGAAAACGTCGAAAAACAATTCTACGGCATCCAATTCCACCCCGAAGTGACCCATACCAAACAAGGCCGCGCCCTGTTGAACCGCTTTGTCTTGGACATCTGCGGCGCGCAACCCAGCTGGACGATGCCGAACTACATCGAAGAAGCCGTTGCAAAAATCCGTGAACAAGTCGGCAGCGACGAAGTGATTTTGGGTCTGTCTGGCGGCGTGGATAGCTCCGTAGCCGCCGCGCTGATTCACCGCGCCATCGGCGACCAACTGACTTGCGTGTTCGTCGATCACGGCCTCTTGCGCTTAAACGAAGGCAAAATGGTGATGGATATGTTCGCCCGCAACTTGGGTGTGAAGGTGATTCATGTCGATGCCGAAGAGCAATTCATGGCGAAACTCGCCGGCGTTACCGACCCTGAGAAAAAACGCAAAATCATCGGCGCGGAATTTATCGAAGTATTTGATGCCGAAGAGAAAAAACTCACCAACGCCAAATGGCTGGCGCAAGGCACGATTTACCCCGACGTAATCGAATCCGCAGGCGCAAAAACCAAAAAAGCCCACGCCATCAAATCGCACCACAACGTCGGCGGCCTGCCTGAAAACATGAAACTCAAGCTGCTTGAGCCGTTGCGCGACTTGTTCAAAGACGAAGTGCGCGAACTCGGCGTCGCTTTGGGCTTGCCGCGCGAAATGGTGTACCGCCATCCGTTCCCCGGCCCCGGTTTGGGTGTGCGCATCTTGGGCGAAGTGAAAAAAGAATACGCCGACTTATTGCGTCAAGCGGACGATATTTTCATCCAAGAATTGCGCAACACTACCGACGAAAACGGCACATCTTGGTACGACCTGACCAGCCAAGCCTTCGCCGTGTTCCTGCCCGTCAAATCCGTCGGCGTAATGGGTGACGGACGCACTTACGACTACGTCGTCGCACTGCGCGCAGTCATCACCAGCGACTTCATGACCGCACACTGGGCAGAACTGCCGTACTCGCTGCTCGGCCGCGTGTCCAACCGCATCATCAACGAAGTCAAAGGCATCAACCGCGTGGTGTACGATGTAAGCGGCAAACCGCCCGCCACGATTGAGTGGGAATAAAAGTAGAGAGATAAACGCATGAAAAAGGTCGTCTGAAATGGTTTCAGACGACCTTTTGGTTTTTAAACGACAGTTTCTTTTTCCGTGTAATCAACACGCTGTCCTCGATCGGCTATATGCCGAAACCAATTTGCAAACCCTGAAAACCTTGTCTGGTAGATGCCGAAGGTACATAAACCACTTGACCGATTACATCGGATTACGTAAAGTATGCGGCGTTCTTTTAAATTGGTATTACCAATTTATTTGATAATTACTCTCAGATTAAGGTTCGATATCTCTCTCGCATCCGACATCATTAGAAAAATTGATAAACAACGCCGATTTTAAGGATTCACCATGGCACTATTCCTCAGCATTTTTCCCATCATCCTGCTGATTTGGCTGATGGTTAAGAAAAACAGCATGCCTTCCTACATTGCGCTGCCGATTACCGCCGCGCTGATTTACGCCATCAAGCTGTTTTATTTCAACGACGACGCTATGCTGCTCAACGCAACCGCAGCGTCCGGTCTGGTTTCCACACTGACGCCGATTACCGTGATTTTCGGTGCGATTATGTTCAACCGCATGATGGAAACCACCGGCTGTATCGACATTATTCGCAAATGGCTGGCGACCATCAGCCCGAACCCTGTGGCGCAGTTGATGATTATCGGTTGGGCGTTCGCCTTTATGATTGAGGGTGCATCCGGCTTCGGTACGCCTGCTGCGATTGCTGCCCCGATTCTGATGAGCTTGGGTTTCAATCCGTTGAAAGTGGCGATTTTTACGCTGGTCATGAACTCCGTACCCGTATCATTCGGCGCGGTGGGTACACCGACTTGGTTCGGTTTTGCGCCATTAAACCTGAGTCCCGAAAACATCTTGGCTATCGGCAGACAAACCGGCGTGATGCACTTCTTCGCAGGTTTCGTCATCCCCGTCATCGGCTTGAGCTTCATCGTACCTTGGTCTGAAATCCGTAAAAACTTGGGCTTCATCGGCATCGCCGTCTTCTCTTGTACCATTCCTTATGTTGCCTTGGCGATGGTTAACGAAGAATTCCCATCACTCGTTGCCGGCGCAATCGGCCTGATGGTGTCCGTATTCGCCGCCAACCACGGCTGGGGCTTGAGCAAAGATCATCCGAAAGACCCGAATGCTGAAAAAGTACCTTTCGCCCAAGTTGCCAAAGCACTTGCCCCTCTGGGTATGCTTATCGGTATGCTGGTGGTTACCCGTATCAAACAGCTCGGCATCAAAGGTTTGCTGACCAGCAAAGAAGAATGGTTCAGCTTCCAACTGCCGTTTGATTTGAGCAAAATCACCGTCAGCGACTCTTTGACCATTACCTTCGGTAATATTTTCGGACAAGGCGTTAGTGCGTCTTACCAAACCCTCTACGTTCCTGCATGGATTCCGTTTGTCTTTACCGTTTGGATTTGTATCCTGCTTTATAAAACCAAATTCAAAGACGCTTGGGCTTTCTACGCTGCAACTTTCAACCAAACCAAAAAACCGCTGCTTGCCTTGATGGGCGCGCTGATTATGGTTCAACTGATGATGGTTGGCGGCGACAACTCCATGGTGAAAATCATCGGTAAAGAGTTTGCCGCGATGGCAGGCGAACACTGGGTTTACTTCTCCCCTTACCTTGGTGCTATCGGTGCATTCTTCTCCGGTTCGAACACTGTATCCAACCTGACATTCGGCCCGATTCAGCAACAAATCGCTATTGATACCGGCCTGTCCGTTACCCTCATCCTCGCCCTGCAATCCGTCGGCGGCGCAATGGGCAACATGGTCTGCATCAACAACATCATCGCCGTATGTACCGTACTGGACGTGAAAAACGCCGAAGGTGCGATTATCAAGAAAACCGTTATTCCGATGGCGATTTACGGTGTGATTGCTGTCGCCATAGCAGCTATTTTCTTCATGTAAGAACCTTATAAAGCAAAAGGTCGTCTGAAAAATGTTCAGACGACCTTTTTCTTTTGTCCTTCCGGTACGATGTTTTGTTACAATATTCATAACCATACCGATAAGCACAAGCTGCAAACCAAGGAGAAAACATGAAAACCGCTATTGTCGATTACGGCATGGGCAACCTGCATTCCGTCCTCAAATCAGTACAAGCCGCGCAAGCCTTGTCCGGCAAAGTCGCCGAAATTTACCTGACCGCCCGTCCTGAAGACATCCTTGCTGCCGACAAAATCATTTTCCCCGGTCAGGGCGCGATGCCCGACTGTATGGCTGCATTGCGGCAAAGCGGTTTGGGTGAAGCAGTGGAAGACGGCTTGAAAAACAAACCGTTTTTCGGCATCTGCGTCGGCGCGCAATTATTGTTTGAACACAGCGAAGAAGGCGATACTGACGGACTGGGCTGGTTTAAAGGCAGGGTCAAACGTTTCCCCGCTAATCAGACCGATGCAAATGGAGGTCGTCTGAAAGTGCCGCACATGGGCTGGAACACAGTACGCCAAGCCCGCCCGCACCCGCTGTTTAAAGACATCGGTCAAGAAACGCGCTTTTACTTTGTACACAGCTACTACTTCGCTCCCGAAGACCCCGAAACCGTCCTTGCTACCAGCGAATATCCTAACGAATTTGCCTGTATCGTCGGCAAAGACAATGTGTTCGCCACCCAGTTCCATACTGAAAAAAGCCACGACGCAGGATTGTTGCTGTTACGCAATTTCTTGGACTGGGCAGTTTGAAAAGGCTTACCCTTTGATTTCTAGGAATTAATCAGGTCGTCTGAAAAGAATTTTCAAGCGATTTTGATTAGGATTACGCATTACTGCCAACTTAAATTATTCAAATATGCTAAAACTCGATAATTTGTGTAAAATACACCCCGCATAAGGATAGGACTCCCATGCTGCTGATTCCCGCAATCGATTTAAAAGAAGGCCGCTGCGTGCGCCTGAAACAAGGTTTGATGGAGCAGGCGACGGTGTTTTCCGATTCGCCCGCCGAAACTGCGCTGCATTGGTTCAAGCAAGGCGCGCGCCGTTTGCATTTGGTGGACTTAAACGGCGCATTTGCCGGCGTTCCGCAAAACTTTCCCGCTATCAAGGACATCCTCGCTGCCGTTGCCAAAGACATTCCCGTGCAACTGGGCGGCGGGATACGCGACTTGGAAACCATTGAAAAATATTTAGATTTGGGACTGAACGACGTCATTATCGGTACGGCGGCGGTGAAAAATCCCGACTTCGTGCGCGAGGCGTGCAAATCGTTTCCCGGGCAGATTATCGTCGGACTGGATGCCAAAGACGGCATGGTGGCGATAGACGGCTGGGCGACGGTAACCGAGCATCATGTGATTGATTTGGCAAAACGTTTTGAGGACGATGGCGTCAACAGCATCATCTACACCGACATTGGCCGAGACGGCATGATGAGCGGCGTGAACATCGACGCAACCGTCAAATTGGCGCAAACCGTCGCCATTCCGGTTATCGCGTCGGGCGGGTTGACCAATTTGGATGACATCCGCGCCTTGTGTGCCGTTGAGAAACACGGCGTGGCGGGTGCGATTACCGGTCGCGCGATTTACGAGGGCAGTATTGATTTTGCCCAAGCGCAGCAGTTGGCGGATTCGCTGGCGTAAGTTGGTGTAGCGAAACTCGCTGCGCTCGTTTTGGCGAAATTCTTTACACTCATTTTAGCGAAACTCACTGCGTTCGTTTTCAGACGACCTTATTTAAAACAACCATCAAGGTCGTCTGAAATGACCAAACGTTTTCTTACTCACTTGTCCCGCTGTTTTAAAACAAGATAGCGGGGCGAAGATACAAAATAATCGGTTGAACCCGTTTGCTTTCATTGTTGCCCTATCTGTATAGACTGGGCAAAAGACGGGTTCGTCCATTTTTTCTTCACAATAAAAGGCGGCTGACCGCCGAATATTGCTTGGGACTCACCATCTCACACTTAATTGTTTTATTTACTTTTTTAAGGGGTATTTCATGTTTGAAGCATTTATTTTGGGCTTTTGGATTATCTGGTCGTCCGGTCGCAACGTGCGCGCCGTCAGCGAAGGTTTGGGATTTACCATCATCGCCATCCTCGTACGCCAGCTTTCCGCGTTCGATTTGCCGATGATCGACACCTATTGGATGGTGTTTAACGGCGCATTGTGGGCATTTGCCAGCGCAGTGTTTTATATCGTCGGACGCTTCAGCGGCAACTTTATGACTTCCTGCGTATTCGCCGCCATTGCGGGCGTCGGCTATTTCCAACTGCTCCAACACCTGCCCAAATGGGTTCACAACTGGCTGGCGTAACACCTGCCTTGCCGGTATCAACGATTTAAAAGGTCGTCTGAAACGGATTATCCGTTTGGGTGAAATCCGTTGTATAGGTTTTAGCGAAACCCGCTTCGCTCACTTTCAGACGACCTCATTCCTAGGTTTGGAAAGGCATTCAAAATGGCACTGGCAAAACGCATCATCCCCTGTCTCGACGTTAAAGACGGCCGCGTCGTCAAAGGCGTAAACTTCCTTGGTTTGCGCGATGCGGGCAATCCTGTCGATGTCGCCAAACGCTACAACGACGAAGGTGCAGACGAGCTGACCTTCCTCGACATCACAGCCTCCTCCGACAACCGCGACACCATTTTGCACGTCATCGAAGACGTTGCCTCACAGGTTTTCATTCCGCTGACCGTCGGCGGCGGTGTACGCACTGTAGCCGACATCCGCCGCTTGCTCAATGCCGGTGCGGACAAAGCCAGCATCAATACCGCCGCCGTCACCAATCCCGATTTAGTCAACGAAGCCGCCGGATTTTTCGGCTCGCAAGCCATCGTCGTCGCCGTCGATGCCAAAGCCGTCAATCCCGAAAACACCCGCTGGGAAATCTTCACCCACGGCGGGCGCACACCGACGGGCTTGGACGCAGTCGAATGGGCGGTTGAAATGCAACGTCGCGGCGCGGGCGAAATCCTGCTCACCAGCATGGACAGAGACGGCACGAAACGAGGCTTCAACCTGCCGCTGACCCGCGCCGTCAGCGAAGCGGTCGATATTCCCGTCATCGCTTCCGGCGGCGTCGGCAATGTTCAGCATCTGATTGACGGCATCAAAGAAGGCAAAGCCGATGCCGTGCTTGCCGCCAGTATTTTCCACTTCGGCGAAGTCAGTATCCGTGATGCGAAGCTCGCCATGCGCGAAGCCGGAATCGAAGTGCGTCTGTAAGTTGAACTTGATTGACTCAAGGTCGTCTGAAAACGAGTGGAGCAAGTTTCGCTAAAACGAGTGAAGCGAGTTTCGCCAAAACAAATAAGGATGCCGAATATGGATAACAGCCTGCTCAACGCCGTCAAATTCGATGAAAAAGGCTTGATCTGCGCCATTGCCCAAGATAGGCAGACCCGCCGAGTATTGATGGTCGCATGGATGAACGCCGAGGCGCTGCAAAAAACCGTAGAAACCGGTTTTGCCCACTATTACAGCCGTTCGCGCCAAAAACAATGGATGAAAGGCGAAGAGTCGGGACACACGCAAAAGGTGTACGAATTGCGCCTTGACTGCGACGGCGACGCCATCGTGATGCTGATAGACCAAAACGGCGGCATCGCTTGCCATACGGGACGAGAAAGCTGTTTCTACAAAGTTTGGAAAGACGGCGAATGGCAGACGGTTGATGCCGTGTTGAAAGACGAAGAAGCCATTTATGGGCATACGCATCCTTAGAGGTCGTCTGAAAACGAGCGAAGCGAGTTTCGCTAAAAATCGGGTTGATGATTGTTTGTTGTCAGAACAATCGCCCGAAATCCGGCAAACCTATGCCTTATCCGAATAATCCTTATCCTTCAAAGCCGAAAATCCCATGACCGACACCATCCTCACCCAAATCCAAAATACCATCGACTCCCGCAAAGGCGGTGATCCCGAAGCTTCCTACGTTGCCCAGCTTCTGCACAAAGGCGAAGACAAAATCCTCAAAAAAGTCATCGAAGAAGCGGGCGAAGTCCTGATGGCGTCGAAAGACGGCGGCGGCGAACACCTCGTTTACGAAGTTGCCGACTTATGGTTTCACACCATGGTTCTCTTGGCGCACCACGGTTTGCGTGCCGAAGATGTCGTCAACGAGCTTGCGCGCCGTCAAGGTTTATCGGGCTTGGCGGAAAAAGCCTCTCGCAAAGAGTCTTGAATTTATATTACAATCCGACCTTATTCGTTTTTCTGCCGTCTGTTTGACGAAACGCGCTTCATTCGTTTTAGCGAAACGCGCTGCGCTCGTTTTCAGACGACCTCGGAGCCATTATGGACAACTGTATTTTCTGTAAAATCGCCGCCAAAGACATTCCGGCGCAAACCGTGTACGAAGACGACGAGATGTTGTGCTTCAAAGACATCCGTCCCGCTGCGCCGGTTCATCTGCTGCTGATTCCGAAAGTCCATTTCGACTCGCTGGCACACGTCGCGCCCGAACATCAAACCCTCTTGGGCAAAATGATGTTGAAAGTCCCTCAAATCGCTGAAGCGGCAGGTTTGACTGACGGCTTCAAAACCCTTATCAACACAGGCAAAGGCGGCGGACAGGAAGTGTTCCACCTGCATATCCACATCATGGGTACGCCTGCATAAACCAACATTCCCACCATCCATTTTCAACTATATCAAGGATTTATTATGGGTAGCTTCTCTCTGTGGCACTGGATTATCGTATTAATCATCGTCGTTTTGGTTTTCGGTACCAAAAAACTGCGCAACGTCGGCAAAGACCTCGGCGGTGCCGTGCATGACTTCAAACAAGGTCTGAACGAAGGTACTGACGCCAAAAAAGACGAAGTCATCGAACACAAAAAAGACGAAGACAAAGCATAATCTATGTTTGATTTCGGTTTGGGCGAGCTGCTTTTAGTCGGCATCGTCGCCCTGATTGTACTTGGCCCCGAGCGTCTGCCTGAAGCCGCCCGCACTGCCGGACGGCTCATCGGCAAGCTGCAACGCCTCGTCAGCAGCGTCAAGCAGGAATTCAATACCCAAGTCGAATTGGAAGAGCTGCGCAAAGCCAAACAGGAATTTGAAGCCGCCGCCGCACAAGTACGCGACAGCCTCAAAGAAACCGGTACGGATATGCAGGACAACCTGCACGACATTTCCGACGGACTCAAACCGTGGGAACGCCTGCCGGCGCAACGCACGCCTGCCGATTTCGGTTTGGATGAACACGGCAACCCGCTTCCTTCATTAAGCGCGGAAGTTTCAGACGACCCGTCTATTTCCACGTCGTCTGAAAACGCTACGGAGCAAGCAGGCAATCCGACGAATGCCGTCGAAACCGACACGCCTGCGGAATCCGAACAAGACCGCGCATGGCGCGAATACCTGACCGGCGGCTCCGCTCCGGTATCCAATGCCGTAGAAGTCAGCTATATCGACACTTCCGCAGACGCGCCCGTGCTGCATATCACTTCCCTCAAAAAACAAGCGATGAACCGCAAGCGCGACCTGCGCCCGAAATTTCATGCCAAACCCAAACTTCGCGTCCGTAAAAAGTGAGTAAACCGGTGTCCGAACCTCAAAACGAACAACCCGTCCAACCTCTTATCGAACACCTTATCGAGCTGCGCCGCCGCCTGATGTGGATTGTCATCGGCATCGTCGTCTGCTTTCTCGGCATGATGCCGTTTGCCCAGCAGCTTTACACCTTTGTTGCCGAACCATTGATGGCGAACTTGCCCAAAGACACCAGCATGATTGCCACCGACGTCATCGCGCCGTTTTTCGTGCCGGTGAAAGTGACGCTGATGGCGGCATTCCTCGTTTCCCTGCCGCACACGCTCTACCAAATCTGGGCATTCGTCGCGCCCGCCCTCTACCAAAACGAAAAACGTCTGATTACCCCGCTTGTGCTATCCAGCGTCAGCCTGTTTTTTATCGGCATGGCGTTTGCCTACTACCTCGTTTTCCCCGTCATCTTTAAATTCCTCGCAGGTATCACCCCCGTCGGTGTCAACATGGCGACCGACATCGACAAATATTTGTCTTTTATTTTGGGCATGTTCGTCGCATTCGGCACGACTTTCGAAGTCCCCGTCGTCGTCGTCCTGCTCGCCAAAATCGGCATCGTAACCACCCAACAACTAAAAAACGCACGCCCCTACGTCATTGTCGGCGCATTCGTCGTTGCCGCCATCATTACCCCGCCGGACGTGATTTCCCAAACTCTGCTTGCCGTCCCGCTTATCTTGCTTTACGAAGCAGGTATCTGGTGCAGCCGCTTTATCAAATCCAAATCGGACAAAACCGACGAACACCCGCCCCTTCCGCCCGCAGAAACTTAAATACAGCCTGTAATGGAGAGCGTAAATGTTAAAAGGTCGTCTGAACCGTTTCAGACGACCTTTACTACGTTTAACGAAGTGCTAAATGACTGCTAATTTTGCCGTGTTTAAATACACCCATCAAAACCCCAATGACACATTTCGAAAGGAAGTCGAACATGAAAAAATTATTATTGACCGCCATCGTCGCTTTATCCGCTGCTGTCGCAGGTGCCAACGATTACATCGAACACCAAATTTACAGCGACAGAAATTTTGAACAAAACCGTGCCAAAGCCATCAGAATGCTGGAGCAACGCGGCTATCGCGTTCACGACATCGACGCCGACGACTATCGCGGCAGACCTGTATTGGACGTAGAAGCCTACAAAGGCGGACGCGAATACGACATTAAATTGTCTTACCCCGACTTGAGAATCATCAAAGAGCGTATCGACTACTAAGAAACGATGCGTTCAAGACTGCCGCAAACTGCCCGTTTGGCGGCAGTTTTTGTTGAAGGAATGAGCTCGAATTGCCGACTTCATCATCATAACCATGATTATTCTAAGAAATGTAATGTTCTTATCAATAATGTATGACGTTGTGTAAATTCCCCGAATAAGAGGAACTAAAAAACGCTTTTCCTTTCCATTCAATTGATTCACTCAAACGGAGTATAAACATGGATTTCCACGATAAAAATAAAAAAGGACAAGAGCCGCAGGTTTCCGACTGGGAGAAACCTTTCGAGCGCCCCGACCCCGATGCGCCGCAGCCTGTTTCCGAAGTTTGGGAAGACTCAGAAGAAGCGTTTGATAAAGCTAAAGAAACCTTAAAAACTGAAGAAGCTGTAAACATTGAAGAAGCCGTGAAAGCTGAAGAAACTTTAAAAGTTGAAGAAGCTTCGGAGTCTGAAACGGCAGACCATCAACAAGGCGACAATGCCGAAGAGGCCGTGACGGATAACATCATCTTTGAAGGCGTTGAGACGTCGTCTGAAAAGCCCAAAAAGAAAAAGAAAGACAAAAAAGACAAGGCGAAGAAGAAAAACCAATCCGCTGCTTTGCCGCCTTCCGATCTTTTGGGTACGAACAAAGGCGTGGAAACCATGTTCCGTAATGCCGTGCGTTCGGAGATGGAGCTGCTTGCACTGGCAGCGACCAAGGCGAACATTATGATTTCGCTGAATGGTTTCATCGTGTCTGCGCTGATGATTTCGGGCGCGTTTATTTTCTCATCGTCGCCCGAATTTCTGATTCCGGCGAGTACGTTTATGATTACTGCCGCTGCGTCCATCGTGTTCGCGCTTCTGTCCGCTTCGCCCGAACGTATCGGCAAAATGCAGGCTGCGCGTACTTGGGTTAAGGATTTTTTCCGCGGGCGCGCCAAACTGCGTGATTTGAAAACCCGCCTCAGCAGCACCCAAACGCGCTTTTTCAGCGGCAGCCAGCCCAATATTTTGATTTACGAAGACCGTGTAAAGGTGCAAAAAGAGCAATATTGGGAAATGATGCAAGAGATTATGAGCGACCGCAAACAAGTCTATCAAAAGATGAGCGATCATCTGTACTGGCTGGGCTTGCTGGCGGACAAACAGTTCAAATACATCAACTTGTCTTATGCCGTATTCCGCTGGGGGCTTTTGGCTTCGCTGGCGGCGTTTATCGGCGTGAAGACACTACCTTCCCTTTTGACTAAACCTGCCAGCAATGCGGCCGAACTGCGCGCCTTGGGGATTAATATGTTCAACGGCGTGTACGAGCCTTCCGCCGTACAACAGCTTCCCGACGGCAAACTGCTGATTGCCGAAGACGAACCGAACCACGCTTTCAGTATTGTCAGCATCGATAAAACAGGCAGGTTTATAGAAGACGAAGCGTTGGATACGCGCGTGATTACCGGCTTCAAACGCCGTTTGAGTGATTTGGAGGCCTTGGCGCGCGACGATGAAGGCTTTATCTACGCGCTCACTTCGCACTCGCGCACCCGTAAAGGCAACCGCTCGCCCGACCGCGAACACCTGATGCGCTTTAAAATCCAAGACGGCAATGTGTTGGGCCTGACCAGCTACGACAATCTGACGCAGGTTTTGGAAACCGACCACAAATTGCACGACCTCATCCGCGAACGCACCAAAGCCGAAGTTTCCTTTGAAGAAATCAATATCGAAGGTATGGCGTTTGACCCTGTGAAGAAACGCCTTGTCTTGGGCTTCCGCGATCCTGAGTTCAACAATATGGCACTGGTGGCATTCATCAGCAACCCGAAAGACGTGTTCGAGCGCAACGCCAAGCCTGAGTTTGACGAAGTTGCCATCCTTGACATCGACGGCGGCGGTATCCGTTCTATCAACTACGACCCGGTGTTGAAAAACTACGTCATCGCCAACGAAGTGAAGGATGAAAACGGTCAGAAATTCTCGCAACTGTGGACTTGGAGCGGCAACCCGACCGACGAACCGCAAAAAATCTCCCTGCCCAACCTGCAACACATCACCAACGTCGAAGCCGTCGATTCGATTACGGTCAACGGCAAGCCGCAGATGATTGTGATGGGTGACGAAGGCAACGCTTCGCAGAAAATTACCGCCAAATACATGGTGGTGGATTACAGCCAGTTCGGCAAACAGTAGTTTTAAAGCCGATCAAAGGTCGTCTGAAACTGAGGTTCAAGGTTTCAGACGACCTTTTTATATTTGTGGCTTTGGGATGTTGGCTGGAGGTGGAGTGATTGCCGTTTGTCCTATGCTTTTTAATTATTTTTAGCAAGATGCTTCGTTAATTCATGTCGAAAAATTCGATTTAAGTCAGAAAAATAACCGCATTTTTCTTTTTTGTTGTTTTTGGGTCAATATTAAATTTAAGGTAAAAGTTGAGGAGGAGACAATAATGAGGATTAAAACAAAAATAAATTTCAAACATTTATGCTTATTGAGTTGATATTTGTTGTGATATTTTTGAGAGTGAATTCTACGGAATAGATATATACGGAATAAATTGTTACTAATTGTTAAATATTCCTGGCGATTTGCCGATTATCCTGATATTATACCGTTCATCATAAATATACCGATTATCTTTGATAAGAACCATTTATCGAAGAAACTATTTCCAGATTTATCTGGTTTTTTGTGGAGTCACATCATGACGACTGTTGCTATCGATATTCAACCCCAATTCCGCTTTACCTGCATGGCAGCCAATGCCAACCATTTCCTGCATCAGCCGGAAAATATGGTTAAAGAATTAAACCGTCAGGCAGCTATCGCAGATAAGCGTATTTTGGTCGAGAACGTCAATATCGATCCGGAGAGTATTTGCGCCGCAGTCGTTAAACGCAACGGAATTATGTTTGCGCGGGAAAGTGGCTATTTTAGCCAGTGTGCAGGTGGTTGCCGTGGTGCAAATTTGCTGGATGGTTTGCCGGCATCTGCTGATTATGATCATGTAATCGAATTGGGCGGGGAGAATGGTTTTGGCGCATGCTTCCATGATGATAATGAAGCCCGCAGTACCGGTTTGATTGAATGGCTTTATGCACAAAAAGCCGATACCGTCATTATCGGTGGTTTGGCAACGGAAGAAGCAATCAGCCGTACCGCCGAACAATTACTGTGGTACAACGACAGCCTGCACATTATCGTCAATCTTGCCGCCTGTCACGGTTATGCACCTGAAAGCACCATTCAGACTGTCTATAAAATGCGTAAATCCGGTATCTCTGTTGTCAGCAACGCTGAAGAGATTCCCGAACAAATGCTCCGTTATGCTAACGAAGCTTGGTTTAAAGTGTCGTAACCTCTTGCTATCACTCCCAGCTGCAAGAGTTTTTCAGGTCGCTTTTAGCGGCCTGTTTTTTGGGTTATATGGTATGAATGAGAAAAGGTCGTCTGAAAGTGTAATTTTTGTTTTCAGACGACTTGAGGCAAGGTGCTTATGGATAAAATATACGGTGATATAGTGGATTAAATTTAAACCAGTACGGCGTTGCCTCGCCTTGCCGTACTATTTGTACTGTCTGTGGCTTCGTCGCCTTGTCCTGATTTAAATTTAATCCACTATAAAAGCCAAGCGGTCCTTGTCTCTGTAATATTTTATGATACAATATACCCTTTCTCTTGAGGGTCTGTAGCTCAGGGGTTAGAGCAGGGGACTCATAATCCCTTGGTCGTGGGTTCGAAACCCACCGGACCCACCAAATATCGAAGCCTGGACAAATGTCCAGGCTTTTTCTTTTGTGCTTTTTATCATGGTAGTGTTTGTTTGAAATAAAATATCAAAATTACCTATTTTTTGTATTTATGTTTATTCAAAAAACAAAATCTCAGATTTTTTATTCAATATTGTCTTTTTAAGCGCACCTTATGTGCGAAATTTTGAAGCAGGCCATTATGGCTGTGCTATATGCGGTTACGCTTTGCTACAATGCGGTTTCTTCACATTTCTTAATACAATAATCATGAATCATTCGGTTTCTTGGTCGTCCAAACTTGGTTTTGTGCTAGCTGCGGCAGGTTCGGCAATCGGCTTGGGCGCAATTTGGAAATTTCCGTACACCGCGGGGACAAACGGTGGGGCGGTGTTTTTCCTGCTGTTTTTGCTTTTTACGATTTTGGTGGCATTACCCGTACAGCTTGCCGAGTTTTATATCGGTAGGACGGGCGGTAAAAATGCCATCGATTCTTTCAAAACCTTGCGTCCCGGTTCGCAATGGCCTTGGGTGGGGCGTATGGGGGTAGCAGCCTGCTTTATCTTGCTTTCTTTTTACAGTGTCGTCGGCGGCTGGGTGTTGAACTACGTCGTCCATAGCTTTACCGGAGAAATCCATGCCGGTGCGGATTTTGAGGCATTATTCGGTGCGACCATTTCCAGTGCTGCAGGGTCGTTGTTTTATCAAGGGCTGTTCATGCTGATTACCATTTGGGTAGTTCAGGGCGGTGTATCCGACGGGATTGAAAAAGCAAACCGTTACCTGATGCCGGGCCTGTTTATCCTGTTTATTGTTTTGGCCGTCCGTTCACTGACGCTGCCCGGGGCGATGGAAGGGGTATCCTTCCTGCTGAAGCCCGACTGGTCGCATCTGAAGCCGCAAACCATGCTTACGGCTTTGGGGCAGGCATTTTTTGCGTTAAGTATCGGCGTGTCTGCGATGATCACTTATGCATCTTATTTGGGTAAAGACCAAGATATGTTCCGTTCGGGCAATATCATTATGTGGATGAACCTTTTGGTTTCTCTGCTGGCGGGGCTGGTTATTTTCCCGGCGGTATTTGCTTTCGGTTTTGAACCGAGCCAGGGACCAGGTTTGATTTTCGTTGTTTTGCCTGCCGTATTCATGAAAATGCCGTTGGGACAAGTTTTGTTTGCCGTCTTTATGCTGCTGGTGGTGTTTGCGACGCTGACTTCGGCCTTTTCGATGTTGGAAACCGTGATTGCCGCTACGATTCGTCAGGATGAGCGTAAACGCAGCCGCCATACTTGGTTGATTGGTACGGCAATTTTTATTGTCGGTATTCCCTCCGCCTTGTCTTTCGGCGTTTGGGGTGAGTTTAAAATCTTCGGAAAAACCGTTTTCGATTTGTGGGACTACCTGATTTCGGCAGTCATTATGCCGATTGGCGCATTGAGCGTTGCCGTGTTTACTGCGTGGGTTCAGAATAGGGAATCCGTATTGGCGAATGCCGGAGCAGGCAGCAGCGTTCCCCAAACCATTATCCGTCTTTGGCTGATGGTGTTGCGCTATGTCGCACCTTTGGCGATTGTTGTTGTATTTATCAATTCTCTAGGCTTGATTTAAAAACTGTCCTGAAATGGCAAAGGTCGTCTGAAAATCTTGGTTCGAGGTTTTCAGACGACCTTTTTACTTTTAAGTTTTGTTGTATTCGGGAGAAACTGCTTTTTTGCCAAATACCACGTTCAGGCTAGGGTTTCGATGCGGTTGTCGGGCATGACCAGCCAGACTTTTGCCTGTTTGGCGCGTGCGGCGGTACGGATGGCGGCTTCATCCATGATGGAGAATGCGGTGGAGAAGGCATCGGCAACGGCGGCGGTCGGCGCCATGACGCTGACGCTGCGGTAGCGTGGTGTAGCAGTGCCGGTGCGCGGGTCGAAGAGGTGGGTGAACTTGCCGGCCTCGTCCATTACGGTACCGTAGCCGCCTGAGGTGGCGAAGGCTTGGTTTTGCATAGGGAGGGTCAGGAGGGTGGCTTCTTCGTTTTGGGGATTGCGGATGCCGACGTTCCATGTGCGTTGGTTGTCGGTGTCAAAGCCGCGGATTTCGCCCATATCGACAAGGGCTTGGCGGATGCCGTGTTGTTGCAGCAGGGCGGTGATTTTGTCGGTGATGTAGCCTTGGGCGATGCCGTTGAGGGATAAGCCCATGCCTTTTTGTTCGAAGAGGATGGCTTTTTGGTCGAAGACGACGTGTTTGAAGCCGACGAGTTTGAGGGTGCGCCGGATGTCCGGTTCGGACGGCGGGGTTTCGGCACGCGGATTGCGGCGGAAATGGTCTGCGTAAAGGTTCCACAATACTTGGACGGTGGGGTCGAACGCGCCGTCTGTCAGGGCATGGATGTCGCGGCAGATGCTCAACAGGGCGAGGAAATCGGGCGGCGGGTTGTTCAGACGACCTTCTTTGTTCAGTCGGTTGATCAGGCTGTCTTCGCGGTAGAGGCTGAAGATTTTTTCGAGGCGAGCGACTTCGGCGAGAACTTTGTTGACAAGGATTTCGGCTTCTTTGCGGTCAACGCCGAAGAGGCGGAGCTCGGCGCCGGAACCTAGCGCAATGCCTTTCCAGATAACGGGTTCGCCGGTAGTTGGTAACGGGGTAGGGCGGTTGCGGTTTAGGAGAAAGGGCGCGGTCGCTCCGGCGGCAGTCAGGGCGGCGATGGCGAAAAAGCGGCGGCGGGTGAGCGGGGTGTTCATGGGTTGGGATGGGTCGTCTGAAAAAGGGGCAGTGTTGGAGGAACGGGCGGAAGTCGGCTTATCTGGGTTTGCGTTTGAAGGCGTTGGGAAAGTGTTTTAGAAGCGCCGTCATTTCCGCATAGGATTTTTATGATTATGAAAATGACGGCGGGTGACGGCTGAGGCTTGATTTACGTTTTGGCAGAACTTGTTTTCTTGCCATCAAGCCTGCCTTTATACTCTGAAACCAAGCGTCAACCGTCCCATCAATCGCCCATTGCCGCCAAAAGCTCTGCCTGATGCTCGGCAATCAGGGCGTTGGTGATTTCTTCCAAGTCGCCGTCCATCACAAAATCCAGCTTGTGCAGGGTGAGGTTGATGCGGTGGTCGGTCACGCGGCCTTGCGGGTAGTTGTAGGTGCGGATGCGCTCGCTGCGGTCGCCGCTGCCGATAAGGGATTTGCGTTCGGCGGCTTCTTTGGCTTGGGCTTCGCGTTTTTGCGCGTCGTTCAAGCGGGCGGCGAGGACTTTCATCGCCTGCGCTTTGTTGGCGTGTTGGCTGCGGCCGTCTTGGCATTCGACCACCATGCCGGTGGGCAGGTGGGTGATGCGGACGGCGGAGTCGGTTTTGTTGATGTGCTGACCGCCCGCGCCGGATGCACGGAAGGTGTCGATGCGCAGGTCGGCGGGGTTCAACTCGATGTCTTCCAGTTCATCCGCTTCGGGCATGACGGCGACGGTGCAGGCGGAAGTATGGATACGGCCTTGGCTTTCGGTGGCAGGGACGCGCTGTACGCGGTGGCCGCCCGATTCAAATTTCAGACGACTGTACGCGCCCAAGCCGACGATGCGGGCGATGACTTCTTTATAACCGCCCAACTCGCTTTCGTTGGCGGAGACGATTTCAACCTGCCAGCGGTTGCGCTCGGCGTAACGGCTGTACATACGCAGCAAATCGCCGGCAAACAGCGCGGCTTCGTCGCCGCCCGTTCCGGCGCGCACTTCGATGAAGATGTTTTTGTCGTCGTCGGCATCTTTGGGTAGCAGCAGTTTTTGCAGTTCGGTATCGAGCGTGTCGATTTTAGCTTTTGCCACTTCGATTTCTTCGGCGGCAAAGTCTTTCATTTCGGGGTCGGACAGCATTTCTTCGGCATCCGCCAAGTCGCTTTGAGCCAGCTGATAGTTTTGGAATACTTCGACCACGGGCGTCAATTCGGCGTGTTCGCGCGTGAGCTTGCGGTAGTTGTCCATATCGGACGTGGCTTCGGGCTGTCCGAGAAGGTGGGTGACTTCTTCCAGTCGGTCGCTGAGTTGTTGTAGTTTTTCTAAGATAGACGGCTTCATAATTCTTCCATAACAAATGCCGTCGGGAGTCGTCCGCGACGGCGTGAGGAGGCGTTATTATAATGGGTTTGGTTGGAAATTCAAAAGGATATGACTGAAAAGGTCGTCTGAAAACTTTTCAGACGACCTTTTGATGGTTTAACGTTTGTCCAATTTCCGCGCCAATGCGTTGCCGATGCTTTGAATCAGGATAACGAGCAGCACGAGGATGGCGACGATGAAGATGATGACTTCGGTTTGGTAGCGGTAGTAGCCGTAGCGGATGGCGAGGTCGCCCAAGCCGCCGCCGCCTATCATGCCTGCCGCCGCGCTGTATGAGAGCAGACCGATGGCGAGGACGGTGATGCTGGAAACCATGCCCGCGCGCGCTTCGTTCAAGAGGACTTTACGGACGATGGCAAGCGGCGATGCTCCCATGGCGGTGGCGGCTTCAATCACGCCTTTGGGGACTTCGCGCAGGTTTTGTTCCACCAGTCGGGCGAAGTAAAACAGGCCGGACACGCTCAATACCAGCGAGGCGGCAATCGGACCAATGGTGCTGCCGACAATGGCGCGGGTGGCGGGTATCATGGCAATCATCAGGATGACGAAGGGGAAGGCGCGCATCAGGTTGACCAAGTTGTCAAACAGGAAATTCACCGGCTTGTTGTAATGAAGCTGGCGGTTGGAAGTCACGAAAAGCAAGACACCCAAGAGTGTGCCGAAGATGACGGCAATCGTGGTGGACAACCCGACCATGACGAAGGTTTCACCTAAGGCGCGGACGATTTCGTCTTTCATGCCGACGATGGTGGAAACGGCTTGTTCGAATGTTAAGTCTGCCATATCAGTCCTCCCGAATCAGTTCGCGCCCGATTTCGGATTGGGCGTGGATTTGGTTGCCGCGTACTTCGACGATTTCTACCACTTTTCCTTTATCCAAAAGGGCAGCGCGGTCACACAGGCGGCGGATGACGCTCATTTCGTGGGTTACGATGACGATGGTAACGTTGAAGCGTTTGTTGATGTCTTCCAAACATTCCAAGACGCTGCGCGTGGTGGCGGGGTCGAGGGCGGAAGTGGGTTCGTCGGCGAGGATGACTTGGGGTTTGGGTGCGAGCGCGCGGGCGATGCCGACGCGTTGTTTCTGACCGCCGGAAAGCTGGGCGGGATAGTGGTCGGCGCGTTCGGTCAGGCCGACGATTTCAAGGCATTCTTTAACGCGTTCTTTGATTTTTTCAGACGGCCATCCGGCGATTTCCAAAGGAAAGGCAACATTGTCGGCAACGGTGCGGTTGCTCAAAAGATTGAACTGCTGAAACACCATGCCGATATTCTGCCTCGCCTGACGCAATGTGGCGGCATCAAGCGCGGTCAGCTCTTGTCCGCACACATTGACCTTGCCGCTGTCGGGACGTTCCAACAGGTTAATCAGTCGCAACAGGGTGGATTTGCCCGCGCCGGAATAGCCCATCAGACCGAAGATTTCGCCGTCTTGGATTTCGAGGCTGGTCGGCTCGACGGCGGCAAAACGGGTTTTGTCGCGCGTTTGGTAATGTTTGGAAACGTTGTCCAAAATAATCATAAATACTTCCTGATACTTCCGGAAAAAAAGAAGCCCGATGCTGTACACAACGGGCTTGGATATAAAGAAAGGAATAAAAACAGCAGAAAATGAAAATACGCTTTAGCTGTTTATGCCCGCAAGCTGTGTCAAATCGGCAATGTTAACTCAGATATGACTATAATCAAAATCGGTAACTTTGTCAAGTTTTGATATGATTTGTAATTTTAAAGTAACAGATTGTCAGTTTATTTGCCGAAAAGCTCCGCCACCATGCGTGCTTCTTCCTCGGTATAAGCCGCGCCGTTGAGCTTCGCAGTCAGGATAAATTCGCCGCTTAACCCTTGTTCGGCGCAGGTTTCGCGCCAACCTTGAAGTCGTTCTTCATCGCTGGCTTTTCGTTTCAGACGACCTATGGTTTGAGTCGCCTGTTTGGTTTGTTCGTTCATTAGCGTTTCTTAACAAAGTAAAACAAAGAGCAAAGGTCGTCTGAAAATTTTCAGACGACCTTTACTATTCCTATTTACACCGTTTGCGAATATTGGGCTTTGGTTTCCCTGTGGCGCAGGTGGTAGTCGAACACCATGGCGATATTGCGTATCAGGAAGCGGCCTTTGGGGGTAACGGTCAGTCCGTGCGGTTTCAGGCGGACGAGTCCGAGGGAGGCAAGTTGTTCCAAGTCGGCAAGTTCGTCTTTGAAATAGCGGTCGAACGGGATACCGAACACGCTTTCGTAGATTCGGTAATCCAAGGAGAAACGGCACATCAAATCTTGGATGATATTGCGGCGCAAAAGGTCGTCCTGATTGAGTTGGTAGCCGCGCATGATGGGCAGGTGTCCGGCATCGAGCGCGGCATAGTAGGCGTCGATGTCGCGTTCGTTTTGGGAGTAGGTGCTGCCGATTTTGCCGATGGAGGATACGCCGATGGCAACTAAATCGCAGTCCGCGTAGGTCGAGTAGCCTTGGAAGTTGCGCTGGAGGAAGCCTTCTTTGAGGGCGATGGAAAGTTCGTCATCGGGTTTGGCGAAGTGGTCCATACCGATGAAGACATAGCCGCGTTCGGTCAGGGTTTGAA
This sequence comes from Neisseria flava, assembly GCF_982712965.1. Taxonomy (NCBI): domain Bacteria; kingdom Pseudomonadati; phylum Pseudomonadota; class Betaproteobacteria; order Neisseriales; family Neisseriaceae; genus Neisseria; species Neisseria flava. Next base: position 53,373 of record NZ_CEXQBZ010000115.1, read on the forward strand.
CGCAGTATTGCAGCATATCGAGTTTTTCTTCGCTGCCGGGAACGGCTTCGGTATCGATGCGGCGTTGCGGCTTGAAGATATGCGGCAGATGGGCATAGTGATAAAGGGCAAGGCGGTCAGGATCGAGCGACAAGACAGTGTCGATGGTGGTTTTGATGCTTTCGGCGGTTTGATGCGGCAGGCCGTAAATCAAATCGACGCTGACGGATTTGAATCCGGCTTCACGGGCAGCATCGATGACTTCTTTGGTTTCGTCATAGCTTTGGATGCGGTTGACTGCTGCCTGCACTTTGGGATCAAAGTCCTGAATGCCGACGCTCATGCGGTTGAAGCCGAGCTTACCGAGCATGAGGACAGTTTCGCGGCTGACTTTGCGCGGGTCGATTTCGATGGAGTATTCGCCGCCAGGGATCAGTTGGAAGTGTTTGCGTATCATGCGGAATACGCGTTCGATTTGGTCGTCGCTCAAGAAAGTCGGCGTACCGCCGCCGAAGTGCAGTTGCGCGAGCTGATGCCGTCCGCCCAGATGTGGGGCGAGCAGCTCCATTTCTTTTTCAAGGTATTCGATGTAGGCATCGGCGCGGCTTTTGTCTTTGGTGATGATTTTATTGCAGCCGCAGTAGTAACAAATGGTGTTGCAGAAGGGGATGTGGATATAAAGCGAAAGGGGCTTGTTCAAAGCCCCCATACCGCGCTGATTCAAGGCATTGATATATTCGGCTTCGCGAAATCCGTCATGAAAACGGTCGGCTGTGGGGTAGGAAGTGTAGCGCGGACCGCTGGAAGGAAGGCTGGCGATGAGTTCGCGGTCGAACTCAGGCTTGTCATCGTTTCTATTGTGATTATTTTGTATTGGTATTACTTTCATGGCGTGTGCGTGATTAGAGTAATGAAGTTAGGCAATTTTCGGATAGTTTGGTAGAATGCCACAGTATGATAAACCTGTCTTGATATGTGTCAATAACTTACGTAATCATGACAGGATAAAAACCTTAATTTTAAGGGTGTTTTATGACCACACACAATGCTATGCATCAGATGAAAACCCTGTGTTCTTCCTGTTCGCTGCGTGAACTCTGCCTGCCTGTCGGGCTTTTGCCCAATGAGTTTGCACAATTGGACGCGGTCATCCGACAGAGCCGCCGCTTGAAGAAGGGTGAATATCTGTTCCGCACCGGTGAGCCTTTCGCGTCGCTGTTTGCCATCCGTGCCGGTTTTTTCAAAACCACGGTTGCCAGTCAGGACGGCCGCGATCAGGTTACCGGCTTTTTTATGTCCGGCGAACTCATCGGCATGGACGGCATTTGTTCCCATATCCACAGCTGCGACGCGGTGGCTTTGGAAGACAGCGAAGTGTGTGAGCTGCCCTTCACCCACATCGAAGAGCTGGGGCACAACATCCCCAGCCTGAGAAGCCATTTTTTCCGGTTGATGAGCCGCGAAATAGTGCGCGACCAAGGCGTGATGCTGCTTTTGGGTAATATGCGTGCCGAAGAACGTCTGGCGGCGTTTTTGCTGAACTTGTCCCAACGCCTTTACTCGCGCGGATTTGCTGCCAACGATTTCATCCTGCGGATGTCGCGCGAAGAAATCGGCAGCTATTTGGGATTGAAACTGGAAACCGTCAGTCGCACGCTGTCTAAGTTCCATCACGAAGGCTTGATTTCGGTCGAACACAAACACATCAAAATCCTCGACTCGCAAACCCTCAAAAAAATGGTATCCGGCTGTTCGCACGCCATCTGATTGATACCGAGACTATTTTTAAACAAAACTCAAAGTCGTCTGAAAAAATTTCAGACGACTTTTTCCATGCCTTTAACTTGTAGCATCTTCAGCATAATCAGCCCATTGGGCAGCCCATTCTTTCAATAAACGGTGGCGTTTTTCAAATGTCCGACGCAAAGTTGGTAATCCGATTAGCCGGTCAATCATTTTTCCCAGTCCGAAGGTAAATTCCACCTTATCCGTCTCACAGGTACGCCCTCCGGAAGATTTGAATTTATGTGTATGGCGGAAGGCGCGGTAAATCCCGTTCAACATCAGGTCGGTAAACGATTGGTTCGGTTCAAGCGAAATGATTTCGGCACGATGCCGCAACCAAATCCCGCATACTCTGTATCTGAAATCCAAAATATCTCCACGCGCCCAGTATTCCTTTTCCGACAGCCATTGCACGTCAAACGGAAACTGACAGGCAAATCCGTGTCGGGAAGTGCAGTAGCGGAATATCGGTTCGAGCGGCGCCTCTAGCCAGACGCTGCGGGTAAAAGTCTGCATGATATTGACCGTTGTGGGTAAAGATGGGGATATTGATAAGAGTGGTGCGGTTGGTATCAGTTCATGATTACTTTGAACGGAGTGGTTTGGTATTGATAATGGAATAAAGGTCGTCTGAAAATTTTCAGACGACCTTATAGATAGAGCTGATTAGATTTATGATATTGAATAGATTGCTCTATTGTCTGCAATTTGCAGAAATTCTAACCATGCTTTTTTGTTTTCTTCTATTTGTTTTAACTCAGCATTAATTTCGTTAATTTTTTCTTCATAATATTTTTTTTCATTTTTCAGTTTCTCAAGATACTCTTGTTTCCATGCGTTGAAATTATCGTCCGGTTGGCGGAAGTAATTTTGCCCTTCAGGTAAAATAAGCAGTTCTTTTCTTTCAGAAATATCTAACATTTCATATTCTTCGCATAGCATGGGTTCTAATCTAATAATTTTTCTTTTGATGTTTTTTAATTCATATTGTTTGTTGTGTAATGATTTTGTTTTTACTGTTAGCCAATAATTAAATCTATAGTTAAAAAATTCTTTTGATTTAGCAAGTATGTTGCTATTTCCAAAAGCGGAAGCTATATCTATATGGCTGGTTAGAATAAGAAAATGTATGGCATTATCTTCATTGATAAGAGAAGAAATATCTATTTTTTTGAGATTTGTACAGGATAATTGTAATTGTTCTAGCAGTGCATATCGGTTTAATAGACCTTGAAAATTATAAAGAGTTTCTAATTCATAATCTTGTGAAAATTCATCAATCGTTAGGCAGTTTAAAGCCAGTAATTTTAGAATGTGATTTGGAATGAAAGAACGGAGTATGTCGCTATACATCCTTTCTCGAGGAGTAATATATTCTTGGCTTAGTTTTTTCTTGGATATTTTGTTATCTGAGTCAAAATCTTTGATGGTAATTTTCGAATCTTCGCTATTGTTTAATTCGCTGTTTTTTGAATTGTGAGACAAGCTGATTGATATAAACTTTAGAATTTGGAATAAAAGATTAAAATAGCTTTTGAGCTCGTAATGTTGGTTAATGGATTTTATTGCATGGCTATTGCTTAGTTCTTCTGATGGCTTACATCCCATAATACCTCCAAGTTTATCATTGTAAGCGTAATAGATTTCTTCATTTGTCGCTTCTACTTCAATCTTTTCAACAGCCTCATTGTGCTGCTCCAGCAAAGAAAAAAATGACGATTCAAATTGTTGCAGATTAAAAATCTCTGACTGGCGGCTTTGTTGTTCTACCTGTTGGCGTTGCTGTTCTGCCGCCTGTTTTAACTCTTCGCGCGTTGCTTGCATTTCCTGCGCTTGCTGATGAATGGTATAGAGCAAGCCGATAAGGGCTAGGAAGCTGATGATGGGGTTCAGCGTACCGCCCAGATAGTCGCCGAATGTTCCCCATGTGGCGGAGTCGTTGGTTATGGATAAGTTTTTAAAATAAGCGATATACAATCCCAAAACGATAAGAAATGCAGCGACGGCAGCTCCGCCTAATATCCATAATAAGTGATTGGGTTTATTCCCTTTGTTCATGGTTTTTCCTTTTATTTATACCCATAAAGGTCGTCTGAAAAATTTTCAGACGACCTTATTTTATAAATTCGAGTCAGCAATTCTATGCCGTTGTTTCCGCATATGGGGGAATTGCGATGCGGGGATTTCTTAGTTTAATCTGCGGCATGTTTGGCGGGTATTCAGCACAGCATCGCCAAAAGCTCCCCTTCGCTCAAAACCGCCACACCCAAGGCATTGGCTTTTTCCAGCTTGCTGCCGGCGGCTTCTCCGGCGACGACGTAGTCGGTTTTTTTGGACACGCTGCCGGAAACTTTACCGCCTGCAGCTTCGATCAAGGCTTGGGCTTGGTCGCGTTTGAGGGTGGGCAGGGTGCCGGTTAACACGAAGGTTTTGCCTGCTACGGCTTCATTGAGGTCGTCTGAAACCGTTGCTTCTTGGTTTTCAGACGACGTTCGGGCGAAGAAAGTTTTCAGGTTTTCGAGCAGGGCGGCGTTTTGTGGTTCGCTGCGCCATGTTTGCCAGTCGGCGGGGAGGGCTTTGTCGGTTTGCAGGCCCTCTATGCTTTTGCCAGCGAGTTCCCATAAGGCTTGAGCTTTGTTTTCGCTGATTTTGAAACCGGGCAGGCGGGCAATCCAGCGTTGCGGCTCGGCGTGGCGGACGGGCGGGATGGTAACGGCTTGGGTTTGCGGGGCAACGCCTGCAGCGAGCAGCTCGTCTATCATCGCCTGTTGCGCGTCTTGGGCGAAGAAGTGGGCGATGGAGCGGGCGACGACGGTGCCGATGTCGGGCAGGCAGGCAAGGATGGGTTCGGGTGCGCGGCGGATGTGTTCCAACGAGCCGAATGCCTGCGCCAGCGTTTTGGCGGTGCGTTCGCCGACGTGGCGGATGCCAAGCGCGAACAGGAAGCGGGAGAGTTCGGGCGTTTTGCTGGCTTCTATGCCTGCGAGAATGTTTTCCGCCCACTTGGTCGGTTGTTTTTTGCCGTTTTGGGTGTTGGATTCAGACAGGTCGCCTGAAACCGTTTCGGCGTCGCCGTTTTCGTTTTCAGACGACGCTTTATCCGCTGTTTCCTTCATTTTTTGCAAGGTCGGGATGTCGAGGCGGTAGAGGTCGGCGAAGTGGCGGACGAGGTCTTGGGCGACCAGCTGCTCGATTTGTTTTTGACCGAGGCCGTCGATGTCCATGGCTTTGCGTGAGGCGAAGTGGATTAAGCCTTGCGCGCGTTGTGCCTGACACAGCATGCCGCCGCTGCATCGGGCGACGGCTTCGCCTTCTTCGCGTTCGATTTCGCTGCGGCAAATGGGGCAATGGGTTGGCAGGCGGTAGGGCTTGTGGAGCGGAACGGATTGGGTTTGATTGGCGGACGGTGTTTCGGCAAACAGGTCGTCTTGCTGATGCTTGAGGTCGTCTGAAACGGCAACGGCGGTTTCCTGCATCGGGCGGCGTTCGAAAATCACGCGCACGACTTCGGGAATCACGTCTCCGGCGCGGCGCACGACGACGGTATCGCCGACGCGCACGTCTTTACGCGATACTTCGTCCTGATTGTGCAGGGTGGCGTTGGTGACGGTTACGCCGCCGACGAAGACGGGCTGTAATCGGGCAACCGGCGTTACCGCGCCCGTCCTGCCGATTTGCACGTCAATCGCTTCGACGACGGTCAAGGCTTCTTCGGCGGGGAATTTGTGGGCAATCGCCCAGCGCGGCGCGCGGGAGATGAAGCCGAGTTCGCGTTGTTGCGCCAAGCTGTTGACTTTGACCACCATGCCGTCGATTTCGTAGGGCAGCTCAGGGCGTTTTTGCTGCATTTGTTCGTAAAACGCCAATACTTCGTCGATATTTTTGAAACAGCCGAAATTGCCGTTAGGCAGACTGAAACCGAGTTCTTGGAAATAGGCGAGTTCTTGGATGTGTTCTTCAGCTTCGAAACCGCCTTGCTGACGGGCAACGGAGTAGGGGAAAAAGTGCAGTTTGCGCTGCGCAGTGATGCGCGAATCGAGTTGGCGCAGGCTGCCGGCGGCGGCGTTGCGCGGATTGGCAAAGGGTTTTTGCCCGTTTTCGGTTTGCCTTTTATTGAGGGCGGCGAAATCGGCTTTTAGCATCAGCACTTCGCCGCGCACTTCGATGAGTTCGGGCGGATTTTCGCCGTGCAGCCGCAGGGGGATATTAGATACGGTTTTGACGTTTTGGGTAACGTCTTCGCCCGTCGTGCCGTCGCCTCGTGTCGCAGCCTGTACCAATACGCCGTCGCGGTAGAGCAGGCTGATGGCGAGGCCATCGAATTTGGGTTCGATAACGTATTCGGGATTGCTGCCGTCCAAACCGTCGCGCACGCGTTGGTCGAAAGCGTACATTTCGGCATGGTCGAACACGCCGTTTTCATCTTGCGGGGAAAAGGCGTTGGTCAGCGACAGCATCGGCACTTCGTGGCGCACTTCGGCAAATCCCGCCAAAGGCTCGCCGCCGACGCGCTGGGTCGGACTGTCGGGCAGTTTGAGTTCGGGATGGTTTCGTTCCAACGCTTCGAGTTCGCGGAATAATTTGTCGTATTCGGCATCGGGTACGCTGGGCGCGTCGAGGGTGTAGTATTCGTAGGCGTAGCGGTTTAGGAGGTCGGTGAGGTGGCGGATGTGTTGTGCGGTCGGATTCATGAGGGAAGGTTTTCAGACGACCTTTGTCTGATACGGGCAAAGGTCGTCTGAAAAATGATAGGTTGAAAACAAATGAATTTTACCCGAAAAAAAGCGGATATGCCGTAACGACATATCCGCTTTGATTACATTCGATTTTAGGAGAACAGGCGCAGGGCTTGTTTGCTGCCGGGTTTGATGCCGACTTTGACCATTTCTTCCTGACGTGCCAAGACGTAATTGCGAATGTCTTTGAGCCATTGGGTAGAAACTTCTTCCATTTTGTCGTTGACCAAATCTAAGCCCAACTGACCGGAGAGACGTACCGCCAAGTCCATGAAGAGGTCGAAGGTTTTTTCGCCGGCAGGTGCGTGCGGGATATCGAGCAACATGCTGAAGCCTTTGTAGGACTGGTTGTCCAAAAGGGCATTGGTAAATGCGTCGCCGGTAAGGCTGTGGATGGCAAACATCGGGCTGCCAGTTTGTCCGGTGTAGTGGAATGCGCCGTCTTCGCCCAACACGAAGCCGAGGTTTTCAACAGAAGCGCGCAGTTCTACGCCGCTGATGTTGCTGTGTGAAACCAAGTGGATGGCGATGGTTTGATCGACGCGGGCGCAGAAGGTGTCTAATGCCTGCGCGACTTCGGTAAACGCTGCCAAATCGGTATGGAGGACTTTGCCGCCCATCAGTTGGGCGAAGGTGTCAACTTGTTGGTTGAACTGTTGCAATTCTTCTTGGGTTGCCAAACCGTTGCGGCTGACCGCTTGCAGACCGACGACGAAACCTTGGTAATACACGCTCGGAATCGGTTCGGCAACTTGGAAGCGGTCGTCCATGGTGCAGCCGATGATTTGGAAGCGGTGGCGGTTGGACAAGCGGGGCAGGGCGTGCAGCTCTTGCGCTTCGGAAAGGGCGATGTAAGCGAGGTAGTCGAAGCGCGGGTCAAACCACGGCAGCTCGACTTGGGACAATTCGTCCAAGCTGACCAAAGGCTGGTTGGCGGCGGAAGGCAGGTTGACCGGCTCATCGCTGGCGGCTTGGGTGGTGATTTCGTTGTTCAGTCCGATGACGGTATGCTGTACCGGCTCGTCGGTGAAGTCGTCTTCAATCGCCAACTCGACATCGGTTTTGATGGTGGAAGGCTTGGCAAGCTTGGCTTTGGCGGCGAAGATTTCGTCTTGTTCTTGCAGGTTGCGCAGCGCGGCTTCTTGGGCTTTGTTCGCTTTTTTGACGAACAGGCCTTTGCCGCCGGATTCTTTGCCGTCGCGCACATGGCTGGTTTTACTGTTCAGGAGCGCGTCTTTGTCGGAGTGGCCGAACTGTTCGCGTACCTGTTTGCGGTATTGGTTTTCTTGATACATATTGTAGGCGATGACGGCAAGGATGACTGCCAAGCCTAAGACAATGAAAATCATGGGTAATCACTTTTTTGTAAGAGCGGCATTCCGTCTTCGTTGCCCGGGCGGATTTGCCTTTGGGCGGTATGCGGAATCGTATTGCCACAAGTAAGTTCGTCGGAGTCGGACACGGATTGTCCCGTATGGATGCTCGATTATAACGAAAATAAACTTTTCTGACAGCAAATGCCGCGAATGATAGCTCAAAATGGGGCAGGGTCGTCTGAAAAATGCTATATGGCATTTTTGAGCGATTAACGGACAACTGGAAAACCTGCCGCCTGCAATCTTTGCCAGTCGAAAAAGTGGCCGGGGTCGGTTTTACGGTCGGGGGCGATGTCCTGATGACCGGTAACGGCAGTGATGGGGTAATGCCCGACCAACGCTTGCAGCAGTTTTTCCAAACTTTGATATTGCGCTTCGGTAAACGGTTCGAAATCGCAGCCTTCCAATTCGATGCCGACCGAAAACGCATTGCACTTTTCGCGTCCGCGAAACGACGACACGCCCGCGTGATACGCCATATCGTCGCAAGAAACGAACTGCACCTCCTCGCCGTCGCGGGTAATCAGAAAATGGCTGGAAACGCGCAAGGTGTGGATGACGCTGAAAAACGGATGTTCATCGGAGTTGATGCGGTTGGTAAACAGTTTTTCCACCGCGCCCGTCCCATATTCGAAAGGCGGCAGCGAAATATTGTGTAAAACCACCAGCGATACGCTTTCTGATTCTGCCCGCGGTTCGAAGTTTGGCGAAAACGCGCGGCGCGCAGGCTGCCACCAGCCTTGTTGCCAGTCAATGTCTTGGCATTCGGACGGAAGATTCATAATTCAGACGACCCTTTATTTCAGACGACCACTGAGGCGGAAAAAACATACGTCGGGCGGGCGCGCAGGGAAGAAGGCGCGCATTTCGGTTATACTGTCGCACGACGTTCACAAATCAAAAATCCTACCATGCTGAAAAAAATGTTGAAATGGTTTGCGGTATTTTTTGTTGCCGTTGCCGCCGTGTTCGCCGCCTTGCTGTTCGTTCCCAAAGACAACGGCAAAGCATACCGCATCAAAATTGCCAAAAACCAAGGTATCTCTTCCGTCAGCCGTACGCTTGCCGAAGACGGAGTCGTTTACAACCGCCATGTGCTGGTCGCAGCCGCCTACCTGATAGGCGCACACAACAAACTCAACGCCGGCTCGTACCGCCTCCCTTCCAACATTTCCGCCTGGGGCATTTTACAGAAAATCCGCAACGGCAGACCCGATGCCGTTACGGTTCAAATCGTCGAAGGTTCGCGTTTTGCCACCATGCGTAAAATCATCGACAACACGCCCGACATCGAACATAAAACACGCGGCTGGAGCGATGCGGAACTCATGCAGGCGATTGCCCCCGACGCGCTCAGCAGCAACCCGGAAGGCCAGTTTTTCCCCGACAGCTACGAAATCGACGCAGGCAGCAGCGATTTGCAAATCTACCAAACCGCTTATCAAACCATGCAACGTCGTCTGAACGACGCTTGGGAAGATCGCCAAAGCGGATTGCCCTACAAAAATCCGTATGAAATGCTGATTATGGCGAGCCTGATTGAAAAAGAAACCACCCACGAAGACGACCGCGCCCATGTTGCTTCCGTATTCGTCAACCGCCTCAACATCGGCATGCGCCTGCAAACCGATCCGACCGTGATTTACGGTATGGGCAGCGCGTATAAAGGCAAAATCCGCAAAGCCGACCTCCAGCGCGATACGCCGTATAACACCTACACCCGCAGCGGTTTAACCCCGACGCCCATCGCCTTGCCGAGCAAAGCCGCCCTTGAAGCTGCCGCACATCCGTCGAATGAAAAATACCTTTATTTCGTTTCCAAAATGGACGGTACCGGCTTGAGTCAGTTCAGCCATAATCTGGAAGAACACAATGCCGCCGTACGCAAATATATTTTGAAAAAATAATCCGAACTAAGCTTCAAAAGCATAAAGGTCGTCTGAAACCTGATCTTCGGTTTCAGACGACCTTTTATCTTTCGCAAGCCTTAAGCTGCTTCCCAGTAATCGATGTAAAGCTGCAATTCCATCTGATTGCGCCACTCGTTTGCCACAGGGCGGTAAACCGTGCGGATGTATTCGGGGATGTCTTCGCTGCACCGCCAAAACATGGCTTCAAATTCGTAGCCGTCTTTTTGCAGCCAGACTTTTTTGTGTTTGCCCTCCGTGCCCAAAGGCTGCTGGCGGATGACGTGAAATTCGTCGGTAAAGCTTGGTGGCGCGAAGCCTTGTCCCCAAACGTGGCGGGCGAGGTTTTGCGCCTGCTCCAGCGTGATGTCGCAGGCTTTCAAGCTGCCGTCGGTGATGAAGGTTTGCGACAAATCGTCTTCGCACACCATTTCGCGCACGGCTTCTTCAAAGGCGGTTTGAAACGCGGGAATGTTGTGTTCGAGTATGCTCAAGCCCGCCGCCATTGCGTGTCCGCCGAATTTCAAAATCAAATCGGGATGGCGTTTGGACACCAAATCCAACGCGTCGCGCAGGTGCAGGTTGGGAATGGAACGCCCCGAACCGCGCACTTCGCCGTTGTCCGCCGGGGCGAACACGATGGTCGGGCGGTAGAAGCGGTCTTTGAGGCGGCTGGCGACGATGCCGACCACGCCTTGATGAAAATCGTCGCGGTAGGCGACCAGGGTCGTCTGACCTGAAGGCAGACTTTCGGGAAAGGCGTTCAACGCGTCTTGCAACATGGACTGCTCGATTTCGCGGCGTTCAATGTTGAGGTCGTTCAACTGCGCCGCCAATGCCTGCGCTTCTGCGTCGTCGCGCGCCAACAGGCAGGCAATGCCGACCGACATATCATCGAGCCGTCCGGCGGCATTAATGCGCGGACCCAGTGCGAAACCCATGTCGAAAGGCTGCGCTTTGCGCCAGTCGCGCCGCGCCACTTCAAAAAGGGCGCGGATGCCGGGACGCATTTTGCCGGAGCGCATCCGTTTCAAACCTTGCGACACGAGGATACGGTTGTTGTGATCGAGGGGGACGACGTCGGCGACGGTGCCGAGTGCGACCAAATCCAAAAGTTCGCCCAGATTCGGTTCTCTGAGGTCGTCTGAAAAATAATCGCGGCGGCGCAATTCGGCACGCAACGCCATTAACACATAAAAAATCACGCCCACGCCCGCCAAGCTTTTGCTGGGGAAGCCGCAGCCTTTTTGGTTCGGATTGACAATGATGCAGTCGGGTATGGTTTCGGCGGGCAGGTGGTGGTCGGTTACGATCACGTCCAAACCCAATTCCTGCGCCCGCGCCACGCCTGCGATGCTGGCGATGCCGTTATCGACCGTAATCAGCAAATCCACGCCTTGCGCGGCGGCGATTTCGGCGAGTTCGGGTGTTAAGCCGTAGCCGTGTTCGAAACGGTTGGGTACGAGGAAATCCACCGCCGCTCCCATCGCCGCCAAACCGCTCATGCCGACGGAACACGCCGTCGCGCCGTCGGCATCATAGTCGGCGACAATCAGGATTTTCTCCTTGCGCTCGATGGCATCCGCCAGACGACGGGCGGCGGCTTCGCAATGTGTCAGCGATTGATAAGGCAGAAGGCCGGCGAGTTTGTCGTCCAATTCGGCGGGACTCTGCACATCGCGCGAGGCGCACAGGCGGGCTATTAAAGGGTCGGCGCCGGCGGTGAGCAAATCATCGAGGACGTTTTGGTTGACGGGGCGGGTTTGGATTTTGACGGGCATGGTGTGCGGACGGGGTATAGTTGTATTTGAGGGGATGTATTTTAAGGCGGGAAAGGTCGTCTGAAAACCTAAAAGCAAACCAAAATCTGCTGCCTAGTTTCAGACGACCTTTTATTGCGAAGGACAGGGAGAAACTTTTTCTCGTTTTAAGTTTCCGGAACAAAGTTGTCGTCAAACAAATTGTCCTGCTGTATTTCTTCCCATTCGTCCTGTTGTCTCAGCAAATCAAGTTTTTTGTTGCGGATTTTGGTTTTGCGCATATGCAGCAGGCGCATGACTTGGTGCTTTTGGTCGTCCGTCATTTGCTGCCAAAAATGCCTTTCTTCGCGGCTGCGCAGGCAACCTTTGCAATAGCCTTTTTCGTTGGCTTCGCATACGCCGATGCAGGGGCTGGGGATGGGGAAGAAATCGGGTTGTTCCATGATGCGGGTATTGAGAGGTCGTCTGAAAGAGTATAGCCAAGGAGTAAGGTTTCGGCTATGTATGGTTGTCGTTCAGGAAATTTTTTATAGTGGATTAAATTTAAATCAGGACAAGGCGACGAAGCCGCAGACAGTACAGATAGTACGGCAAGGCGAGGC